>CAZOSQ010000107.1:0-9626 GCA_964582245.1 uncultured Bacteroidales bacterium
CCTTTATATCAAGCAAATATAATAAAAAAAGGTATATATCGGGATAACCATTAAAATTATTAAAAAATCCTTCATGTTTAATCTTTTTTACCATGTAACTTGATGGTAATTTTGTTTTTTCTCGACCAGGAATTATGAATTCATGTATTTAGCAACAATGGGCAGGCGGCTTCCTGGGCCAAAAGCTGTCGATGAGATTCTTAATATAGGGGGGGCTTGGTATCTTTTGTATTCATTGTTATTGATCATTTTTACTATTTTTTTTACCAGGACAGGGTCAAAACCATCTTCAATAATTTCCTTGGCTGGTTTATGTAATTCAATATACCGGAAAAGAATTTGGTCGAGTATATCATATTGGGGAAGTGAATCGGAATCTTTTTGATCGGGGCGTAATTCAGCCGAAGGGGGTTTATCAATAATGTTACTTGGAATGATTTCTCTTTTTTTGTTGATGTGACTGGCTAACTTGTAGACATCGGTTTTATATACATCTCCTAGCACGGAAAGTCCGCCGGTCATATCACCATATAACGTGGTATATCCTACGGCAGCTTCGCTTTTGTTAGAAGTATTTAGCAAGATATGACCAAATTTATTTGAATAGGCCATTAGCAACACTCCCCTTATCCTAGCTTGTATATTTTCTTCAGTGACACCAGGTTTTGTTCCCGCAAAAAATGGTTCTAAGGATTCGGTTAAGGTGGCGAAAATATTTCTTATGTTAATTACCCCGGAAGTAATTCCTAAATTCTCTACCAATTTTTCCGAATCAGAAATAGAGTGTGAAGTTGAAAACTGGGAAGGCATCATCAAAACATCCACGTTTTCATTACCTAGGGCATTAACTGCTAAAGCCGCGGTTACAGCGGAATCAATTCCCCCGGATAAACCGATAACAGCCTTTTTAAAGTTCATTTTTTGAAAATAATCCTTAATTCCAAGGACTAAGGCATCATGGATTCTATCAATCGTATCTATCCCCGCAAAATGATTTATTTTTTTATTTTCTACTTCTTTTAACTCGAATATTTTTAGATCTTCCCTGAAAGTGGACATTTGGTTAAAAAGATTTCCTCCCGGGGAGAATACCATGGATCCGCCATCAAAAATTAGTTCAGTATTTGCTCCTATTTGGTTCACGTAAAAAACAGGTAAATTATAAAGTTGGGCATGACCCGAGAAGATCTTTTGCTTGGCTTCAATTCTCGTGTAACTAAAAGGGGATGCCGCAATATTGATGATAAAACCAGGTTGTTCACCGGCTAACTTTTTCATAGGGGAAAGCGTGTATAACTTGGACTTATCAAATGTATTGCTTACAGGTTGGTGATCCCAAAGATCTTCACAGATTGTTAATGCTATTTTTTTTCCTTTAAAATCAATGCATTTAAAGTCCGTGTTGGGCTGGAAATAACGGTATTCATCGAAAATATCATAAGTTGGTAACAATGTTTTATCTCGTACTGACTGGATTTTTCCATTATCAAGGAAGAAAGCAGAATTAAATAAATTTTTTCCTTCCGGATTTCGATTCACACGCGGGCTACCTATTATAGCGGCTATATTATTGCAATATCCCGCTATCTCCTCCACGGCATTTTCACAAGTTTCAACAAAATCCCTTCTTTCAAGTAGGTCAAGGGGAGGGTATCCACAAACTGATAGTTCGGAAAAAATCACCAGGTCAACTTTTTTTCCTTTACAATCTTCTATGGCTTTTATTATCTTTTTTTTATTATCACTAATGTTACCGATATGATAATTTAGTTGAGCCAGTGCTATTTTCATTATATCCTTTTTGTTTAAAACAAGACACCAATCCTTAATAATAAGTTATTTAAAGTTACTTTTTCAAGATCGGAAAGCACGTTTGTAAATCCATTGTTAAAAATAACTCCAGCATACAAGGAAGTTTCTCCACCCAGGGAATATTCCAACCCACCTCCAAAGAAATAACCAATTTCAAATAAACTGGTTTCCTTAATAAAATTGAAATCATATAGGTTTAAGGATGATGCTTCAGTGGTGGATTTTACATTTATTTGTGGTGAAATTCCCACCCTGGCAAAAAAAGTTAAATAACCGATCTCGTTTGTTTTCAGTTTAAGACCTAATGGAATCCTTATGTATTGCATCTTTATTCGTAGCTGGGAATTTTCTTGAAAAATATACAGGGAATCATCTATTTTTATATTTATAGGTTCCTTAAAAAGAATTTTACCCCCGGAGTGTTGAATAGAAATACCTGAGCTAAAGGCATAATTATCTGCAAAATATTTATCTAGGCTGAGACCATAATTAAAGGAAAAGGAAGTCCCGTTGTTTTCATATGCCTTATCATTTGAAGAAAACCAGGAAAGTCCCGGGTCAACAGATATTCCAAATTGAAGATCCTGGCATTTCAAGAATATTGTAAAGCAAGAAACAAGAAATAAAATTAACAACTTTTTCATAATGAATCGAGTTATAAGATTTTAGTAAAAAAACCGTTTATTTTACAAAAATAATAATATATAAGATTAACAAGGCAATAAATAATTTATAATATATTATTTTATAATTTGCACCTGTTTTATAAATATTAATATAGTTGCCATGATAAAAAAATCATTCATTTTCATTCTAACCATTTTGTTTATTACATCTTGCAATAGGGATAAGCTTAACGTTGATGTTTCACATATCAAAGTAGATATTGAAATACAGCGACTGGAGCAAGATTTATTTAACATGGATTTTGACAGTATACCTATTCATGTACCTATATTATTAAATAAGTATGATGAGTTTTTCAGGATTTATTCCAGCCCGAGATTAAATAATTTCGGTGATCCGGGGGGGGAACATTTTCCTTCGGCTCTTTTAATGTTTATTTCAGATTATAATTTTTCCAGTATTTACCAGGAAATTCAAAAGACTTATCCAGATGTCTCTTTCTTGGAAAAGGAATTTGAAAATGCTTATAAGCATTACAAGTATTATTATCCAGGAGAATCGGTTCCCAATGTTGTAACATGTATCTTGCGAACTTATCAATCTATTGTTGTATCGGATAATTACCTGGGGATTAGCCTTGATAAATATTTAGGGCCTGGTAGTGAAGTATATGAAAAAGTAGGCTTTCCAATGTACAAAAGAAGGAATATGCATCAAGATAATATCGTTCCTGATGCAATGAAAGCATGGGCTTTAACGGAATTTGAATACAATGATTCGGTGGATAATTTATTGAATCAAATGATTTACCAGGGGAAAATCATGTATTACCTGGATGCCATTTTACCCAGTTACCACGATACATTAAAATTTGGTTTTAGTCCGCTGCAATTAGCTTTTTGTGAGAACAATGAAAAGCAGATGTGGATCTCCCTCGTGGAAAACAAGCTCTTGTTTGAAACAGATAAATTTATCATAGATAAGTTCCTTGGAGAAGCTCCTTTTACGAAAGATTTTACGACAGAATCTCCCGGAAGGGCAGTAATTTGGCTAGGAAGGCAAATTATCAGGGAATATATGCGACGCACTAGAAGCAGTGTCCAAGAGATGATGAAAGAAGATAATTACCAGGAGATACTTACTCTATCAAAATATAATCCTTGAATTTAATTATTTCTTTATTTTATTACTGGCAACTAGAGTATAATAAAAAAGCCCCGTTTTTCCGGGGCTGTTTTATTAGGTTTTACTCGGGATGAATAGCCTCTACGGGGCAAACATCTGCACAAGCACCACAATCAGTACAAGCTTCAGCATCAATTTTATAAATATCACCTTCAGAAATAGCTTCTACTGGACATTCATCGATACATGTGCCACAAGCAGTACAGTCTTCATTAATCACGTATGCCATAATATCACATAATTTAAAAATTAAACATTTGCAAAGTTATATTCTATTATTAAAATGAAAAACATTTTCTGTTAAATTTAATATATTCTACAACATTATATGGAAGATAAAAATATTTCCTTATAAAAGGTAACTAATAAAGTTAATAACAATATGACCATTTTGAAAAAGTCCAATGTTATTGTAAAAAATTTAGCGTGATCCAAGATAGTGTTCCTATGCTTATTTTCAATGCTTCTTCATCAATATCAAAATGGGAAGAATGGAGTTGTACCCCCGGGTTTTTACTTTCATTAGATATTCCAAGGCGGTACATGACAGCCGGGTAATCCTGGGAAAAATAAGCAAAGTCTTCTGCTGTCATTCTCAAATTAAGGTTTACCACGTTTTCTTTTCCAAGATAATTTTCAGCGAATTGTTTAGCTTGTAAAGTAATTTCCGGGTGATTAACCAAAACGGGATATCCCTTACGAATATCAATATCGCAAGAGCAACCAGCAGATTCCGCTACAGAATGGGCAACTTTTTTTATTCTTTCATGGGCTTTTTCTCTCCATTCCTCGTTCATGGTACGGAAAGTACCCTCAATTTTCACCTCTGGGGGTATCACATTAGTAGCTCCATTGGCAATGACTTTTCCAAATGACAGAACTGTTGGGATAGGTGCCGGACTATTTCGGCTGGTAATTTGTTGTAAGGCTACTATTATATGACAAGTAGCCAAAACAGGATCGTTTAACTGGTGTGGCATGGCCGCATGACCGCCTTTCCCCTTAACTGTCATGTAAATTTCATCTGCTGATGCCATATACATTCCTGCCCTAAAACCTGTTTTACCTGTTTCTAAGCCAGGTTGAACATGTTGGGCAATGACAGCTACAGGATTCTCATTTTCCAAGATACCTTCCTTGAGCATTAAGGATGCACCACCGGGCAGTTTTTCTTCGCCAGGTTGAAAGATAAGGATTACTTGTCCATCAAAATCATCTTTTAATTCATTCAAAATTTTTGCCGTGACAAGCAATGAAGCTGAGTGAACATCATGTCCACAAGCATGCATCACACCTTCATTTTTTGATTTATATGATACGTTATTCTCTTCAATAATGGGTAGGGCATCAATATCTGCACGTAAAACAACTGTTTTCTTTCCCGGATTTTTCCCCTTGATTTTTGCAATAATTCCTGTTTTTACAATTCCTTTTTGGAAAGGTATTTGGTACTCATCTAGTTTCTTAGCTATGTATTCAGATGTGTTAAATTCTTGGAATGACAATTCCGGGTATTGGTGGATGTGTTCTCGTATTTCCAGTACTTCTTTATAATATTTTTCAGCGAAATCTTTGATGGTATCTTTTGAAATCATAATCTATTTTCCTATTATCATTTTAATACCTGCAATTATTACCAGCAGCCCGAATGCTTTTTTTAATATTTTCCCCGGCATTTGAATTGCCATCAAGGAACCTATATAGCTGCCAATTAAAAAAAACACCGCCAATATGATGGCATATTTAACATTCACGTAATTTTCCTTGTAATAATTGATAAACGCAAGTATTCCTATCGGGGGAAGCATTAATGCAAGGCTTGTACCTTGTGCCTGGTGTTGTGAAAGTCCAAGAATAAAAACCAAGGCAGGTATGATAATTATTCCACCACCTACCCCTAGTGATCCTGATATAAATCCCGAAGCTATACCCGTGATAATCAATATTAATATTTCATTGATGCTCATGATAATTTTATAAATAAAAAACAAAAATACATAATTATATAGGTTTTTTCAGGGAAAAATCATTATAAGTTTACAGGATCATTTTTAATATGGAAACATTTAATTTGAGGTGCTGGAATAAACGTTACCAGTTTAAAAATCCAGGCTCAAAGAAAAATATGATCTTTTGGGTAGTACATAACCGTTTTCTATTCCCCAAGCCCAGTCTAACCTGACAAAATAACCGAATAATTGGGTTCTTACACCGAAACCATATCCTGCAACAATAGGATACCTGTTTGCATCCAGGATAACGGTAATAGGAGGATTATTTACAATTTCATTGTCATAAGCATTTTTCCCGGAAAAAGGTGTCCATCCTGTCCATGCAGAACCAATATCGAAAAATCCCACCAACTGCATATTTGACCAAAAACTTGAACTTATAGGATAGTTAGCGATATAACTTATGAAAGGCCATCTTATTTCAGTATTAATGACTGCAAAATTATTCCCGTTCCTGATATTTTGGACAAAACCCCTCATGTTGGTGGCAAGTGTTTGATAGGCATAATTTTCCCGGTTGTTGATGGGCACGGAATAATCAAATACATCAGGGTTAAACAAGGTAATCCAGTTATCGACGCTCCCGAGGTAATAAATAAGTTTGCTGCTTCCAAGCGAAGAACTGGCAGCAAACCTTGATGCCCATATTAAATTCCGGTGTATTTTAAGGTAATGCCGAAAATCACATCCCAGTACGAATAAATTATTCTTTAATTGATTAACTTGTTTATAGGCTTCTCCAAATATTTTGAATCGCGATCCATCATACAAGTTAATGCCAAGATCACGAGTATTGTCAAAAACATATTCCAATTTAACGCCACTCCAAATTTTATGAAAATCGTTCTTGTTTAAACTAAGTACATCCGTTGATAAGTAGGTGCTCTTATCGTGCCTAAGACTGATTGTACCTCGCACACTGGCTACTTGGCTGAATGGATACTTAGAAATGTACATGAGCTGGTGAGAATGAGTTTTAACTAAATAAGTAGCTTCATCTACAACAATATTTTTAAAAGCTTGCCTATGAAAGATCCATTGTTTATCAATTCTCTTCTTTAAATTTTCAAAACTTAAAAGGTATTCATTGCTATCGAAATTGGCAGAAAAACGTACACCGCCAATCAATTTATAATCTTCGAAAAGATCATTGGTTCCAAGTTTGAAAAACATGTTTAAACCCGGGTTGTAATAAACAGCACCACCAGTGAATGCCTGGTATGAAGAATTTAAAAAACTGAAATCTACTTGTGTGACCAGGTAGTTTGGATAAAAAGAGGTTTCATAAATCCTAATTTTCGGCCAAGATTGGGCAACCGTGTCTAATCTAAAACGTATGTTATCGTTCTTGTATTTATCGTTATAATAAGCGACTTTTTCTTTTTCAAAGATATAGTTATTGATATCAACTTGTTCTTGGTTAAAATATATGGTATCATTTTTTCCCGGAACGACTACTTCTTTTACTTCCAAGCTTCCCAGGTTCACTACTTTTTTTTCTATGCTGTTAATACTATCTTCTTGGGCAAGCTGAAGGGTATGTTCTTTTCTAAAATCCGTTTTCTCAAGTTCATCATATTCATCTAAATCAAGCGGGTGATTGTATAGGTGATACCTTCCATCATGATAAATAATTTCAGAAAGTTCTTTATTTTCTTGGTTATAGTCATACTCGACAATATTGCGCGGATAATTTGTAATAGGTTTATCGTGAATTAAGTACCGGTAATGAATTGATGTATCAACGTGTGAAATAGTGCTGTCGAACTCTGCCATGTATCGATTTCTTATTCCATTTTTATCACTGAGGAACAAGTACTTGTTTTTTTTGAATTCACTAGGAAGTGATTCGTTAAAGTAATTTTTATCTCCAAGGCGGGTCAAAATATTCGATTTTGAATTAAAATCATAAATGAACATATCCATGTTTTGTGACACATCCTTTTCATTTTCATTATCCAAGTTGATAGTATCACCAACCCTGTTTGATGTAAATATGATTCCGTTAGAATTATTGATAAACCGGGGGGATAGATCATCAGCTAGGTCATTTGTAATCCTTTGGTGAGTGGATGAGATCAATGAATATATGAAGATGTCAGTTTTTGATTCTTTTACAGCGGAAACAACCAGTTTTGTAGCATCATCGGAAAAATCAAAATCCAGTATTTTTTCAAAATATAATAAGTGCCTGGACTCTAGTTCACCTGTTTCAATTATATAATAATATAAAATTAAACGACCCTTTTCTTCGGTGATAAACGAAAGGATGCGGCCTGTAGGATGCCATGCAAGGACAGGGTAGGAATAATCAATTATCTGTTCAAGCTTATGTCCTCTTTTAAATATTTTTGTTTTTTTACCGGTCTCCTTGTTATAAAGCCAGATTTTATATTTTCCCATGTCATTGGATACATATGCAATGTATTTACCCTCGGGATCATTTTTTACTTGATTGTAAACAGTGGTTTTACTTCTTTTTTTATTGACCGGTTTATATTTAAATTCTTGTTTATTTTGTTCATATTTTGAAAAGGATTCAACATAATAAGCCAACCATTCATAGGATAGTTCCTTTACATTTTTTCCAAGAACATATAGGAAACCGGTATTGGCATTTTTATTTACCCTGGTAAGATAAAGAATGTTAGGTATAACAGAAGTTCCATAAGTTTTGCCAATATACCGCCAAAAGGAGTGCCCGGCTATAATTGCATCCTGTCCTGATAACCTGTTAAATTTCTCATATTTACCATTAATGATACCGTCTTTCACCTTGTTTTCAACATCAATGTTCCAGTCGGAGGCAATATAAGAAAAAAGCCCGTTTAAATACCATCCTGGCAGATTTATAAGGGTGGAATTCGTTATATTGTTTCGTAAAGTATTGCCATACAACATTTCATTTACAATGAGTTCACAGATTGCTTTGCTGATTTGTTTTTTAAAATTTTCATGGTCACCTTCGTACGAAATAAAAATTTTATTATTAAGGATCCTTGTGGTTCCACCTATATTATATTTGTCCGTTCCCGATACAAGGCCGATATTGGATTGTCGATAATCTGTTAGTTTGTTAAACACGCAGAAAATTAACCTTTTTTCCAGCCTATAATCAAAAAATTCTTCAATTCTTTTTAATTCCGACTCGGCCACTTTTGCAGTGAATTGTGCAAATCCTTTTCCATATTCATTAAAGTAGGTATCAAAACGGTCAAACCGGTAGAATGACCAATAGAAGTTATTATATTGAACCCTGTTTTTCCCGAATTCCATTTGATGGCCATTATAAAACTGCCCATATGCCGGAATGAAAATCACAAACAAGATAATTATAAAGCCACCTAGCCTTTTGTTAAGGTTCATGAGGTTGATCAAATAATTTTAGTATAGATAGAACGTTAAATTTAATTAATATTATAAGACAAAGAGAATTTGAAATGAATAAATTTTAATCAATATTTTTTTATCTAAAAGAAATTCATGAAAACTGGATTTTGTAATCCTTAACTTTTTATTAACAGATATTAACAATTATTAATTATACATTTACACCTTAATATTAAATTAAAAAATTAAATTTATGAGAAAGTTACTAATGATATTTGCTATTAACCTTGTATATGCAGGAATGTTAAGCATATACGCCCAGCAAGTAGGAGCCAATATATCTTTTAATGAAATCGTGCATGATTTCGGGCAGATACAGGAGGATGGAGGGCTTGTTAGCTATGACTTTGGATTTACCAATACAGGCTCTATCCCTTTAATTATCCAGAATGTGAAAGCCTCTTGTGGGTGTACCTCGCCAAACTGGACAAAAGATCCTATTATTTCAGGAAGTACTGGTTTCGTAAAAGCTACCTGTAATCCAACAGGAAGGCCAGGAACCATTAGTAAATCTATGTCAGTGACATCAAGTTCAAATTAACAGGTTAGTGTACTTACCCTTATAGGGGATGTTTGACAGCTAGAAAATGGACGAGAGGG
>CAZOSQ010000108.1:0-9609 GCA_964582245.1 uncultured Bacteroidales bacterium
AGTGATCTCACGACCAAGGGGAGTAAACCACCCAAAGGTGCTGTGGTAAAGAGCTCCTTCTTCGAAGTAAATCTACGAAGGTGAAGCTATGGTACTGAGCGTTTGGGTAAAAGGTGATACCAAGAGTGTTACCAGGTAAGAATAAAGGTGATGAACATTAAAAGTCATAGATTTAAAAGATAGCTGAACGAGGATGAAGCCTGTGGTAGCGAGATTAATACCAGGAATAAAAAAATCAAACAAGCGAAATATAAATGGCAAAAAAAATCAAGACCATGATAATCCCGGAAAAAAAGCCAACGTAAACTTGAAGGTTATCATGTGCTTTTAAGTACAACCTGGAGGTTCCCAATATGCCTGATAATAAAATTAGCCCCGGCATGATAAACAAATAGTCAATGTTCTTGTAATAAATCATGATGCTAAAAATGAGACCGATAAGTCCTCCCATACCTATCATATGGACACTTATTTTCCAATAAAGTGTGATCACGAAAGTGATAAAAAGAGAAACAAGGGAGGAGAAAATAAAGGCAAGAATAGGATAAGGAAGAGGCAATCTTCTTAATATCAAAAACGTGAAAAAGTACAGGAATAAGGTAAATAAAATCGGCACTAGTCTTTCCCGCTTATCATTCATGTGGATATTGGAAATGATCTTGTAATATTTATAAAAAGGGATAAAAGAGGCAGGAAGAAGGAATGTTCCTGAAAAAACAGTAACAAGAATGATTTTTTCGAACGTGCTTCCCAGGCCGAAATTAAACAAGGTAAAAAGAATCAGTAAACCATAGCTAGGCATTAAAAGGGGGTGAAGAAGGTAAGAAATACCATGAGCAATATAATACATCATAGTTCTTTTCTTAATCTAGCCACGGGAATATGTAATTGTTCCCTGTACTTGGCAACAGTTCTCCTGGCAATGTTATATCCCTTTTCTCTTAAGATCTTTGCCAGTTTCTCATCCGTTACGGGTTTCTTTTTATTCTCATTTTCTATGCAATCCTGTAAGATCTTTTTTATTTCCCTCGTGGAGACTTCTTCGCCGGAATCGGTTTGCATGCCCTCGGAAAAGAAATATTTTAAGGGAAATATACCAAAATGGGTTTGAATATACTTACTGTTGGCCACCCTAGAAATCGTGGAGATATCCAAACCGGTTTTTTCGGCAATATCTTTCAAAATCATGGGTTTTAATTTTGTTTCATCGCCCTCCTTGAAATAATTTTCCTGGTGTGTCAGGATGGCGTTCATGGTGACCAAGAGCGTATTTTGTCTTTGTTTGATGGCATCAATAAACCACTTGGCTGAATCCAGGCGTTGTTTCACAAAATTTACGGCATCTTTTTGATCCTTAGACTTTTTTTCTCCACCGGCAGCATAAGTTTCTAGCATCTCGCTATAGGTTCGGCTTACACGTAGTTCCGGCACATTTTTTGAATTCAAGGACAACTGCAATTCACTATCATTATTTTCCAAGATAAAATCGGGAATGATATGTTGTACCGATTTATTCTGTGGATCGCTATAGGCTCCACCTGGTTTAGGGTTCAACTTGATGATCTCCTCAATGGCCATTTTGAGTTCTTCATCAGAAATATTCAATTTATGTTGAATTTTTTCGTAATGTTTCTTGGTAAACTCTTCAAACTGGCTATTTACGATTTCAAAAGCTATTTTATTTCCCTTGGAATCTTGTTTTTTATTCCTCAACTGGAGCAAAAGGCATTCCCTCAAATCCCGAGCCCCCACTCCTGCAGGTTCGAAACCTTGGATGATTTTTAAAACATCCTCCAGTTCTTCCACGGTAGCAGTGACGTTTTGGGAAAAAGCAAGATCGTTAACGATAGAAATTAGATCTCTTCTAAGGTAACCATCATCATCAATGTTCCCGATGAGGTAACTGGCAAGCATATCTTGTTTTTCATCAAGAAACCTTAAATTAAGTTGGCTCTCGAGGCTTTCTTTAAAAGTAGAACCCACGGAAAAAGGAATTTCCTCGTGTTTCATATCCTTGGAATAATTCGAGGCTTGTAGCTTGTAATTGGGTATATCATCGTCTCCTATATAATCTTCGAAAGAAAATTCATCTTGGTTTTCTTTTGGAGCTTCTTCTGCAGGTTCTTCGCTCCTTTCCATGTCTTCCCCTTCCTCCAGTGCAGGATTCTCTTCAAGTTCCTTCTTTATCCGTTGTTCAAGCTGCATAGTAGGAACTTCCAGCAATTTAATCATCTGGATTTGCTGGGGTGAGAGCTTCTGCAGTAATTTTTGTTCTAGCTTCTGTTTTAACATTTACTTTATATTAAATTTCTCGCACTATTCTATTTGATTAATCACTAATATATGCATAAATAATAAAATTGTTGTACATTTTGTTCTCTAAAATTCAGCATTTTTGGGTGTACGGGGGAAAGGGATAACATCGCGTATGTTACTCATCCCGGTCACAAACAGGATGAATCGCTCGAAGCCCAACCCAAAACCACTGTGAGGTGCCGCTCCATATTTTCTTGTTTCCAGGTACCACCATACATCTTCTTCGGGAATATTCACTTCTTTTATCCGCTTCAATAATTTATCATAATTTTCTTCCCTTTCCGATCCACCGATAATTTCCCCGATTTTTGGAAATAGTACATCCATGGCGCGAACTGTTTTTTCATCCTTGTTTTGCTTCATGTAAAAAGCCTTGATTTCCTTGGGATAATCGGTCAATATCACTGGCTTTTTAAAATGATTTTCCACCAGGTATCTTTCATGTTCAGATTGTAAATCGGCTCCCCAACCTACCGGGAATTCAAATTTTTTGCCGGATTTTTCCAAAATATCCACGGCTTCGGTGTAGGTTAATCTCTGGAACTTGTTGTCAATCACAAATTGAAGCCTATCAATTAACTCGTTGTCATACATCTTGTTTAAAAACTCCAGGTCGTCTCTTGAATGATCAAGCGTGTATGAAGTTAAATATTTTAGAAATTCCTCGGCAAGATCCATGTTGTCTTGGATATCAAAAAAGGCCACTTCAGGTTCAATCATCCAGAATTCAGCCAAATGCCTGGGGGTATTTGAATTTTCAGCACGAAAAGTAGGACCGAATGTATAAACTTTGGATAATGCCATGGCACCCAATTCTCCTTCCAGTTGTCCCGAAACAGTTAGATTGGTTTCTTTACCAAAAAAATCTTCCTTAAAGTTGATTGTATTATCCTCGTTTCGAGGTATCTGATCAAAATCCAAGGTGGTTACCCGGAACATGGCACCGGCACCCTCGCAATCGGAACCGGTTATTATGGGTGTATGTAGGTAGAAAAATCCCTTATCATTGAAAAACTTATGAATAGCATATGAAACTGTATGCCTGATGCGAAGAATAGCCCCAAACGTATTAGTCCTAGGCCTTAAATGAGCAATTTCCCTTAAAAATTCCATTGAATGCCCCTTTTTCTGTAAGGGGTACACGTTAGGATCGGCAGAGCCATACACTTGTATTTCCTTGGCTTGTATTTCCACCGTTTGTCCCTTCCCGAGAGATTGTACCATTATACCTTTAACCGCAATACATGATCCGGTGGTAATATCTTTTAATATTTCCTCGTCAAAGGAAGGAACATCTACTACTACCTGGATATTATGTATGGTTGAACCATCATTCAGTGCCACGAAGGAAACACTTTTATTCCCGCGGCGAGTGCGTACCCATCCTTTTACAATTACCTCCTTGTCAAAATCAGTTGATTTCAATAAACTTTTGATACTCGTTCTTTTTTGATCCATGTTTTTGTTAGAATTTATCTATATTATTAATTTTTTCTGCCATTTAAAAAAATCTATATGTCATATTGATTGAATAATTATTTCAAATCGATATAATCGATCAGTTTACCTTAAATTATCAACCTTTGTATTGGAAGGTCAGTCCCCGTGGAATGGAAACTCATCCAATATTGGCTTTAGTTCTTGCTGGTACTTGGTAAAGAATATACAAAAATAAAAATTACAAGGGTAAAAAACGTTATAACATGAACATAAATTTTAATAAACTGTAGAATAAACCGGGAGATTTATTCGAATATCAAATGGGTGATAAGTGCTAATATTTTGATATTGAAAATTTTAAAGGCGAGAGAAAATATTTAACAGGTATTATTGCAAGATGCATAGAGTATTATTTATAATGGAAATAGGTTAATCATTCTCTTCTTCCAGGAGAGCATCTTTCAGATCGCTGATTTTTCCTCCTTGTTGTTCATATAACTTGATGAGTATGTTCCTGTTCTGAAGGTGTACCCGGTTTGCTTCCGATAATAGCCGGATATTTTCATTTATCTTCAAGTACCAGGTGATAAATCCCCGCAACAGGAATATTAACAATATTAGTGAAACAACAATAATCGCGATCCAAACGCTAAGTGGCCATTCCATTATGTTTGTATTTTTAATTTAGTTGCAAAAATACGATCTAATTCGTGAAGAAAAAAGAAAACACTTGAACAATTACTTTAACCCTTTTATAACCCTTATTATGGTGCAGCCTCTTAAGTAAAATGTGAGGTTTATTGACTTTTATAAAAGAAAAATCCCGAGGGGTATTTTTTAGAAACATGACACAATTTCCTGTCATACCCACACGGGAAAAAACTTAAAACCTCTAAAATTTTAACCATTAATTAAAAGGTTACCAGTTCCTTTTGATCTTGGTTAATAGGAAAAATCTTCTGGTTTCGATACGAGTAACCTGATTCCCTTGAAACAATGTTCATTAATGGGTAAATCAAAACCCTTGATGATGCCTACCAATTCTACCGGGATAAGATCTGTTTGACTTTTCCCGCTTATGGCGCTATTTAATTTGTCCAATATTTCTGCTTCACTACCGCCCACGTGCACATCAACATTCACGCTACCTTCCCTTTGATGTTCAAAAAGCACAAACCGTTTTGATTCCAAAAATACATTCATGGGCTGAATATAGCCGCTGATAATTACCCGGTGTCCTTCCTTATCCAGTTCTTGCCCACAAGAGGTAGAAATATTGTTACAATAATTAGAAAGTTCCGTAAACCCACTAATCACGGCAGGATCTGGTTCCTTGGCAATATCATCTACCACAAGGGTATCAATCTTGATAATGGTGTCCAGGACTCTCGTGCTATCCTGCAAGAGAATAGTGTCATTAGAAATAATAATTGAATCGTTACCGGTAGTATCGTTCGAGTAGTAGTATTCTCTTTGATATAATTCTTCTTCTTTATCACGTTCACATCCTAAAAAAAGAAAAAAAGTTGCCAATAAAGAAAGTGCAAATGCTGTTTTTTTCATATTTCATAATTTTAATTTCCCTCTCCACAATAATCCCCATAATCATCCTTCATAAAATATCTGAACTGGATGAAAAAAACATACACTATAAACTCCCGGTAAAAGATTATATTTTCACCCATGTTCATTTTTCTATTTGAAGGCCTAGTTAGAATTGTTGTTTCACCTAGATTTAGAGATCGTTACAACAGGATAAAAATTAATAAAAAAAGTATTATTTGCGCGGTAAAAAATTATGAAACGGGAAAATGTGGTGGTTACAAAGTATTCCATGTCCATTGACATGACACTTGTAACGCATCTTATTTAACCATAGTTAATTCCATCTCTTGGTAAGTAGAACGTATAGAATAATGCCCAAGATAGGCAATATTTAACAAGAAAAGATACAAAAGGCCTGGAGCCCCGGGAAGAGAGATATTCCCGTCACCGATTCATGAGACACGGATCGGTGACCTATAATATATGGTATACCGGGTAAATATGGCTTCTAACCTATTTTTACCCGAAAACCAATACTAGTAAAATTAAGGAGCATTTTACTATCAAGATTGTTTGGCAAAATCTTTTATTTTTTGATCTAACTGGGAGATTCGGTTATCCACGAGGGCATTGACGGAATTTTCCTCAAAATGGCCATTGAGTTGTATTCCCGATTTAATGCCGGTAAGGATTTCCATTCCCTCATCAATCGTGTTCACGGACCACAAGTTAAATTTCCCGTTGGTAACAGCATCCACTACTTCCTCTTTCAGCACAAGGTTTTGTATATTGCTTTCAGGGATAATTACCCCTTGACTACCTGTTAACCCCTTGATTTTGCAAATCTCAAAAAATCCTTCTATTTTTTCATTGATGCCACCCACGGCTTGGACTTGTCCTTTTTGATTCACTGAACCGGTAACGGCAATATCTTGTCGCAATGGTGTACCGGATAAACTAGATAATAAAGAATAAAGTTCTGCACAAGAGGCGCTGTCACCTTCCACTTCCGAATAACTTTGTTCAAAGACGATCCTTGCAGATAGGTTGATAGGTTTTTCCTTGGCATATCGTTCGGTTAAATAGCCGGAAAGGATCATAATTCCTTTTGAATGGATTTTTCCGCCCAGCTTGGATTCTCTTTCTATATCAATAATGCCCTCACCTCCGACTCCGGTGGTGGCAGTAATTCGAACGGGTCTTCCAAACCTGGTATCCTGGAGGTCCAGAACCGCTAATCCATTTACTTGTCCCGTTTTCTTTCCTTCTACATCCACCAGTATCATGTTTTTCCGGATCATTTCGGTCATTTTCTCCTGGATCAAACCTGTCCGGTAGATTTTCTCATTAATTGCCTTGGTAATATCATCTTTAGTCACCACGTCCTTATTTTCAGATGTGGCGTAATAATTAGCTTCAATGATGATGCTGTATAATTCCCCGAACCGGGTGGTTATTTTATTTTTTTCACCTGCCAGCCTGGAACCATGTTCCACGAGTTTGGCAATGGCCGAGGGATCGAAATCTTTTAAATGGTGTTGATTTTTTACCTGTTCCACGTAAGCAGCGTAATTTTTGGTGTTTTCAGGGTTGTTTTCCATTACAAGGTCGAAATCCGCTTTCACCTTGAATAAATTTTGAAAATCATTATCGTAAGCAAATAACAAGTGATATATTTCGGGTCTCCCAATTAACACGATTTGCAGGTTCAATGGAATGGGACAAGGGCTTAAGCTCTTTGTTGCAATAAAACCGAATTTTTCGCTTGCTTCCTCGATTTTTATTTCACGGTTAATGAGCGCATTTTTTAAACTGTCCCACGAGAATGGTGCTTTAAAAAGCTCAATTACGGGTATAATCAAATATCCTCCATTGGCTTTTTGCAGGGCTCCACCTTTAATCATGCTAAAGTCAGTGGTCAAGGCGCCCATTCGTGATTCTTTTTCTACTTTACCAAACAAGTTGTTATAAGTAGGATTCAGTTCTTGGACAATAGGAGCCCCTTCAAGTTTAGAATTATCCACCAACACGTTTACCTCGTATCTTTTGAATAATTCTTCTTTGTTAGCTCCTGTTCCAGGTATTTGTGGAAATGATATCCCTTGATCTTTTTCTTGTTCGACAAAATCGGAAAAATTTTCCACGATATCTTTTTTAACTTCATTTAGATAATTGATGACATCATCAATGCTCGCGTATTTTTCCTTGAGGTTTTCTATCAATGGTTCTATGGCATATTTTGCGACGTTTTTATCCAGCTCTTTTATCTTGTGATTGGCTTCCTTTTCTATTTCTTGACCCTTGCGTAAGTTATTTTTCACCAGGTCTTTTAATTTTTCCTGTTCCTTTAATATTTCCTCTTGTTTATTTTTTTCCAAGTTTTTGAAATCTTCGTTTGTCATAGGTTGTTGTTGGTCTTTTACCGGGACGGGACTAATGCCAAAGGGCGTGTTTTGTATGGTAAAGTTTTTTTCTTTTGCAATGTTGTTCAGATTAAGGAACATCTCGTTTTTCTTTGAATCGGCTTCCTTGATAATATCTTCTTTTTGAGAGACGTATTCTTCTCCCTCGAAAACACGTGATAACACATTTTTAGAATCCTGGACGAAATCTTTCATGTCATTTTTAAACTCGATGGCTCTTCCTGTAGGTAATTGAAGAACATTGGGATGGTACGAACTATCAAAATTATTGACGTAACACCAGTCTGGTGGGGTTTCTTGTTCTTTTGCTTTATTTGAAATAAAATTTTTCACGGCATCCATCCTGCCGGTTCCCGGATATCCCGATACATAAATGTTAAAGCCGAATGCTTTATTACCAATACCAAATTCAAGAGCTCGAATGGCCCTGTCTTGTCCTTTTATTGTTTCTAATGGTAAAATTTCTTCTATATTATCTAAATTTAATGTAGTTGGATCAATAAAAATGCGTAACTCCTCGGTTTGTAGTTTCTTAATCATAACCTAGATTTTTTAGTTTAACTTCTCGAAATCCAAAAATCATACCAGTCAAAGGAAGGGAATTAATATATTAGAGGGAGATAAATATGAATTGAAGAAATGAATTTAATACTTACGAAAGAACTTCCCCGGTTATTTATCTAATTAACTTGATGACTTATCATTACTTCTTTAAAAGTTTCGCTTACTGGGGCTACTTTTGAAGCTTCTTGCTCCAGGATCAATCCATCTTCCTTATCCATTCTCCAGTGTGCTACAATATCATTTTGAGATACATCATGGCAAATATCCGCGTAAACAGCACGTGGATTATACATGAATTTAACCTGTGACAAGAAAAAGCCTTTATCCACGAGCATATTAATAATATTTTCTATCGTTTCAGGGTGCGGAGCCACTACCGTAAATTGGAGGTTTTGTTTTTCATAATAATATATCTCTTTGTGGGTGACATGTTTGATCATTTTTCCAAGTATATTAGTTCCATTTTTATTGTAAATTCGATCATTTGGAGCAATGTGGGCCAAGTAGGAGAATTTTCCCGGCAATGTCACTAAAATGGCTGTACAAGTATACACACTATGGGTAAATAAAATGTCACCGGGAGTTCCTCGCCTGTATTCATCCATGTCCACGAGAACATAATCCTTGTAAGAATCCTTGGCCTTTTTAAATTCATGGTCTTCTTTTACCAGCAGTGATTTCACTTGTTTTGAATATTCTTTCTTATTCTCTATAAAATGTTTTGTCAATACCTCGTTTTCATCAATCTTGGCAATGATCAGCCATTCATTTCCCAAGAAAGAAAAAGCTTCAAATGAGGTTAATACTTTTTCTTCCCGGTAATCAATAACAGTCTTGTTTCCTTTTCCTTCTTCAAATTTACTTTTAATATTTCCCGAAGGAAGTTTTAATTTCAGGATCATAGATTCTCTTGCAAATCGAGAGTTGGTGAGCAAGTAATGAGACTTGTTAACCAGGAAAACTTCACCTGTAGTTCCAAGTCCTTCATCTATGGATAACATGTTATTCAGTTTATTGGCTGCTAACTGGAATGCAAACCAACCGGTTATGCCCTCGGAATTTCTGACAGGTTCTACAAAAAAGGCGGATGGCTCCTTGGAAATTTCGTAATATTGAAAATCAACAAAAGATTCGGAGGGTTTCTGAACAATTTTTTTAGATAGACTGGTTTTTGCCATCTCATCATTCAAAATATTTTCCTTGTAATCTTTTTGCTTTAATATGGTATGAAAAATATTACCGGAAGTATCTATAAATAGGATATCGTAAAATAAGTTATAATTGATCACATGGTTATATAAAATATTTCTTTCCAATTCCA
>CAZOSQ010000109.1:0-2603 GCA_964582245.1 uncultured Bacteroidales bacterium
CTAGTGGCCTGTTGTGTTGTATCTTTGCAAAAATAGATACCTGAAAACTTTTTTCCTGCAAAATTTCGGGAACCCCTACCATTGAAACGCGCGCTGTATTATCAACGAAAAGAGCTGTAAATCTGAAGGTTCCCTGCATTTCGTTTGCATCAAGAAAAGCCCCTATTGCAATTTCATAATTTGCAAAGGGTATTTCTATTCTGTTAAGAGTAGAAAATTTCTTATATGTCCAGTTCAAACCGTCTTTGAAATGTCCGGCAAAATACAGATCCGGCAGAATGCTTGCCCCGGTTTCATCCGTAGAAGCCAAGGAAAAACTATAAGGAAGAATTAAACCCAGGGAGAGCAGATTGATTGAATCCCCCTTTTCAAAAATGCTGTTTCCTGCCGGATTTCTCAAGGGTTCCTGGTTAGTTAGGCCAGTAATAGGAACGGAATTTAAAGCAGTATCTACAGTAAAGATTCCGCCTTTAAGGTAGATATATTCTATAATTCCCATTTGTTATATTCTCCTTTCGGGGATATACTCCCCTACCAATAAAAGCCGAATCCGGGAATTGTCGGTTATCTGCTGCCCTGTAATGTGAATCTGTATAGTATCACCAGAAACAAACTGCCAATTAAAAGGGATACCCGGATAAGTTATACCGCCCCCTGTACTTTCTAAATCAATCGGTTCAATCTGCCTGGTAGGAGAAGCAGAAGAAAAAACTTCTAACCCTATTTCATGAATCCAAGGGGTAAGATCATACCGTATTTCCTTGAGTAAAAAGATTTTACCATGTTCAAGTTCAACCGTAAGAATTTTTCTGAATTCGTTCAGATCTTCTTCCAGGTAAACAAGATAGGGCTGTTTTTGTCTGTTATAATCCATTTTTAAAAATTACCCCCTTGAGTTTTCAGAAATTAGGAAAGTCGAATTCCCTTAAAGCAAATAGTATACTTCAGGGTGTCCGTGAAGGTGTTTTTCACTTCAAAGAGAATATCCGAATTTGATGCAAAAGTATACTCAAATTCAAAGGGCTGTAGAAAACGGTTTCCGATTGATCCGGGGGAAAGAATCAAATCAAGGGGAACATGATCTGAAAAAAGGGTTCTGTTACCGCTTGAGTCGCTCATTTGCCCCATAAGAAAACATTCAGGGTTATCTATAGGGGTTTGAAACTTCCCGGTGATACTTTTCAGAAGAAAATGACCCGAATTTGTGATTGCTCTTTTTCCGAGTTTTATAGAGTTACCTGGTACAGAATCCGAAAGAACTAAAATTTCGGTGTGCTGTTTTCTCTGAAGGTCCAGAAGCTGAGAAGAAGAAAAAACTTTCATTTGTGCTATTCCCTTTTTCAATGTGAAAGGTTCATTTTGAAAACGGGGGGAAGTTTTAAACTTCTCCCCCGTGCTTTCTTCCAGGGTGTAGGGTGATGAAATAACCCTGAAAGCCTACTTTAGTATGCGCTTTCCAGAATACCATTCAGGCCGATTCTGAGCTGAGTATCCCTGGTATATTCGCTGCTGCTGCCGTTAGGCCGAACAACGATTTCAAAGGGCTGCAGAGCCGGAAGAATCAGGGGAGAATTCAGCGGAAGGATACCATGAAAACGCGGCTGGATTATGGGAATATTTGCCCCACCTGTACCTTCAGGCTTAATCATGAGCAGAGAAGAAATACCCATAATTTCCGAAAGGGGAAAACTGCCCAGTTCCATTTTACCCGGAAGAACAATATCGACCGTAGTGCGAAAAATCATATTGTAGATTTCCGCCATGTTGCTTTCATTCTGAGGCGCAGAATTGAAAAGAAAGGCCTTGATTTTTGCAACGGTAAGGCGCTGCCCCTGCGGTATTGCTCCGGGTGTTTTCATGTTTGTCTCGGCTTTGGTCTTACCGTTCTGACCTACGGAAGCCGTAAACAGGCGGATTTCGTTTCCGTCTGCATAGCTGCAAGTGTCGTAGTAAGTGAAGTCAAAAACTTCTTTACCCCCGGCACGTGCCCCTTTCTGCAGGGTTTCAAGGGTGCTGGCTGCGGATCTCATAACACTGTTGCGATTCATATTTTTTCTCCTTCTTTTCTCCTTCAAGGGCTTAACTCAAAAGAGAAAGAAAAATAGTTTTGAAAAAAAGGAACCGGGAACCCCCCGGCCCCAACGATTTACAGATCAGAAGGGGAAACAAATTCCGATCCGTCAACGGTCAAAAGGTCTGCATCATCGGGCTGTTCATACGGCAGACCGAGTGCAGGCTGATTGTAAGGCAAGAAATAACTTTCTTCCCCTGCCATCAAAGGAAGGTTAGGGGCAAACTGTTTCACAAGGGAAAGCCCGCCCATGACCATAAGGCCAAGCGCGGCACCTTCTACCGCTTTGTGCTTTTTGCCGAATTTGGAAGCGATAAGAGCACCACCAGCAAAAGGAATTACAGCTTTTAGTTTGTCATCAATGGGAAGTTTATTTACTGCATAGCTTCCCCCGATTGCTCCCGCTACTGCAGTAGCCCCGGTTATGAGATTTGAAACAATATCCTTTTTGCTGCTTCTCCGGGTTCCCGAAAGTGCAACGGAACGCCTTTTCCGGGTAGTTGAAACAGGCTTTCTTTTTCTTCTTTTACGT
>CAZOSQ010000109.1:2703-9545 GCA_964582245.1 uncultured Bacteroidales bacterium
CTTTCCTATAGAAGAAAGATCAATCCAGGGATCTTTTTTAGTAATCTCTTTTTTTGTATCCCAATACTCTTTTTTATCCTTCAATACTTCCAGGTGAAGAACTGGGTTATGCCATTCGGAACTGATTTCTCCACTTTTGGTCATGCTTTCCAAAACAGAAAGGTAGTTCAGAATATCACTTTTTGAATATGGAACCCTTAGAGAAATTAGGTTCACCGTAGTTAATGGGGTTCCGCTTTTCAGAGAAAAGGGTTTGATTTTTTTCTCAAAAAGTAAATCCCTGTATACAGGATAGATCTTTTCAATTTTAGTAGTCCATAGGGTATCATTCCCCCCGTAGGTATCCGCAACACGTTCGGAAACTTTTTCAAGATCTGTTTTTTCTGAGAAAAAAATCATTTTTAACTATTACCCCCATGACCACCAAAAAGGAAAGGAAGAACCGGCAGAACATAGGGTAAAACCTTCTCAAGTTTAAAACCCTCTTTTTTATTCTGATCCTGTTGTGGTTCGGTATTGGTTACACTAACCCCCGGAATAATCATAGTAGAACCCCCGTACTCGTCTTTATGAGTCACAGGACCGCCCGGAACCGTATTTCCTGCACTGTCTTCAGGCGGCATATATACCTGGAATCTCTGAGGCGCAATTTCCCTTACAACGGGCATTTTGGGAGCAGTTCTTTGTATCTGCCTTTCAATATCCGCTTTTCTCAAAAGATCCTTTTTGGTTTTTTCTTCCGTTCCTGCCTGTTTCCGGGCTGCTGTATTTTCCATACCCAAAGCATTCAGAGCCATAATACGCGCGGTTTTTTCTGCTGCAAGAATTTTATTCTGTACCTGTTTAGGATCTTCCTTTACTGCATCAAATCCTTGCGCCATTCGTGCAGCATTGGAAGCCGAAACTCTGCCGGAAATAACATCCGGTAAAAGTTCAAGCATACCCTTGGATAAAAAAGCCTTATGGTGTTTCATCCATTTATCCATACGCTGTTGAACCATAGGATTATCAGGGTATTTCTGTGCCTCTTTATAATAGGCGGCATATAAACGCCCATTAGTTTCATCAAGTCGCATACGGTAGGAATCGGCTTTCCTTTTACTTTCAGCCGCTTTTTCTGCTTGTTTCCGGGTATAATAATCAGCCGGAACTGTACCCATTAAAGGCCTTTGATAAACCATAATATTACCGCCTTCCTGATCTTCCCCTTTTAGGTTTTCTAAGCAAAAGAACTGCAGCCAAGGCCCCGGCCCCCAGGACCAGGGGGAAGTGGGGGGAATCAAGGAAACTGCCCCCGGCCGCTTTTTGCTGCTGCATCATAAGTTGCATCTGCATATTCTGATTCATCATTTCCATCTGTTTCTGTAAGGCCTCTGTATCCTTGTCATCATCTCCAAAAGCCTTTCCGAGTACCCATTTTGCGCCGTCTGCAATGGCCGAAAGAAAGCCCATTTCGTTGTAATAGGGCTGTTCAGAATCTTTTCCGTGAAGGGTCAAAAGTTCAGCATTCATGATTATAAAATCTCCGCTTTTGTTACTGTTTTTATGTCATAAGGTTCAAATTCTGGATAAGTACAATCGAAATTATACCATTTTCCAGAAAGTTTCCCTTGTGTAAAAACATGGTGAATATTGCCGTCTTTTCGGGTAGAGACTCCCAGGAACCTATAAGGAATACCGTTTCCTCTGAAATAACTTCCCATTAATACAGATTTCTTTTTGCAATCTAAACCCTTATTTCTGAATCTAAAAAGATAGTAAGGCCTGGCGATTATCTCAACTGGTTTAACATCTCTTTTGTAAGGTATGTATTTGCATAGGTCGAAAAATTGCTCCGGTTCCAGATCCAGAATAGGTTTTTCCCCTTCTTCAGATTCTACAGAAATTTTCTTCAGATCCGGCCAATAAGTTTCTACAAGCCAATACATTTTATCGGCTGTTTGTTTCTTATCGGTTAATTTTATTCTTTCTACTCGCATACCTGAATAATAAAAGGTATCAGAATAAAAGTCAAGGGGTAAATTATCAGAAGTGAAAAAAGGAATTGATTTTTTAAAATTGGGGATTTTACAGCTATTTACAGAGTTTTTTAGTTTTTTTAGGATGTTTTTAGGGGTTTTTAAACCTTTTTCAGTATGTTTTATCTAGGGTTTTTAGATATTCTTTAAGGGTTTCAAGGGTAAAATTATAGACTTTTTTCTCTAATTTATCCAGATCCAGAGTTATACCCGTATTGAAAATATTCAAATAATGTTCCCCGGATCTCTTTTTTATAGAAGGGTTTTTCTTTTCGTTTTCTATATAAATTTCTATACATTTGTCTAATATTTCTTTCATTCAATCCCCCAATATTCAGGAGTTTTATTATGGATTACAATTCTAGGGATACCATATTCTAGTTCATATCTCAAAAAGGCACCTGTTATATTTTCCCGCCAATATCGTTTTTTATCTACATTAAAATTTATTTCCTTCACTGCATTTTCAAAATAATTTATTCCTGTATAATGGCCCTTAGAAACACGGTCCACCCATGAATTCACTCTAATTATAGGATATGGAAATTTAGTTTTATTTTCGTTTTCCTTCAGAAGTTTTTCCCAGTTATCCCCCGGTAAAGGATCAAAACCTTTGTATGCTTCTTTTTCTCCTATATAATATTGTCCACAAGCAATAATACAGCCCTTTCCTTTTTCTACAAATTCAAAATTACCTATTCCCCCGGAAGTAAATTCTTCCGGTATAGGTTCAAGAGTTATAACTGAATCGGTGTGTACTGCAAGGCATTTTTTCTGCATCAAGTTTTGTATTTTGCAAATTTTTATTCTACAGTTTGCAGTAATAATACTCCCATATATAGGGTTCCACCCTTGCCCCGCATTATAAATGCCTTTATAATCTTCTATCATTTGTACGGATTTACCATAAAAAGAATTTAACATTAATTTACTTACATTCGTTAGCATTTTATCCTTTTTCTTTTTATACAGGGCTTTAAGATCAAAAAGTTTTAAAGTGGTTTTTCTATATGGAAAGGTAATATTTTTCAGAATAAGAAATGCCCCTTCAAGAATATCTATCCTTAATCCTAAATCCTTAACCATATATAAATATTCTTGTAAGGTAATAGTACAATAAAACTCTCCGGCAGGGTATACCCTTACAAAATCCATCATTAAACCACAAGGAATATAAAGCCCTTCAGGGTTATAAATACGGCACCTGATAAAACCGTAATAAGCATCTTCCGGTATTTCCTTTGAATAAATTACCCTGGCGAAAGAAATATCCGCAAGATTCTGGATTTCATAAGGGTAAGCACTTGTAATATCATATTCGTAGCCTGTAAAACTTCCGCGTGCTGTTATCTCAAATTTTCCTCCCTGGTAACTATCAAGGGCAATCTGTAAAAGTTTTTTATGATTCTGCCATAAACGCCAGGAAGTTATAATTTTTCCGCAATCTGCATAATAACGAAAAGATAAGGAAGCGGCAGAGTACAGGGCTGTAGTTCTAACACCAAATTCAGAAAGTTTACGAATTAAAAAATTTCCAAGTTCGGAAGTCAATACAGAATCTTGTATACAATATTCTACTATTTTTTCCCAGTTTTCTTTTCTGTAATCTTCTGTAAATTTTTTAGTTTCTATATCAATTTTTTTCTTACCTAAATAAATTTCGGCTGCTTTGTTTAAGCTCATAGAATAATATTGGCAAATATCCCATATTTTTACAAATTTCCTCCCCTTACCTTTCCCGGTTTCGATACAAAGCATTTTATGAGGGATATAAACAATTTTGATTTTTTCCCCTTCATGTTCTATAAGGGTTTCCGTTTTTTCCCATAATTCATATAAATTTTCATGCGGTAGAAAATAAAGTATTGCCCCTGAATCATATTTTAAATTATAAACTGCTATATGGCAATTTTGATATTCTTTCAGGAGAGTATAGGGGATATTTTCAAAATCTGTGAATACAGATCCGTCTGATATAGTAAGCAAAAAAGGTTTTCCGTTTTCATCGGCTTCCGTATCCAGACCTAAAAGGAAAGGAATCTCCTTTCCCTTATTTTCAAGATCCGGTTTTTTATAATTGATTAAATCCCAAAATTCAGAAGTTATCATTTTCTTTTAAGAAAGGAGTATAGAAGAGCAGCAGTAGAAATTAAAAAACCTATTATGTGAATTATATATTTTTCCATGAGTAAAAAGCCTTTCAGGTGATATTGAGAAAGCCTTTATTTTTGCCCTTGATTGAATCTAAACAATCAATACAAACAATAATAGTATTTCGGTTTATATTTATATTGCTCCCCTGGTCCGATCCTTTATTAACTTCTGAAAGGGAAAGCCCCATAGATAAAGATTCTGCTTTTTTAACATTATCCGAATTCTCATATTGCTTTTCACATAAATTGCAGATATAAATAATTTTAATCGGCATACATACCCCTTTCAGTTTTGTATCTTTTATAAAAAAGATTCTGAGTTTTCCACAGTTCCCTTTTTACTTCCTTCAGTTCTTTTTCAAGTTTCGATTTCTCAATCATTAGACAAATATCTGTAATGATGCAAATAAGAAACAAAACTATAAGAATAAAAATCATACTCCCATATCCTTTCTCCAGTTAGGATCTTGCATTCTTTCTACCCATTCTTCATTTCTTTTTTCGTTTTCATCATAAATATAATTACCTTTTCCATCTTGTCTTATGGGTTCCCACTTCTGCCTTTTTCTCATTGCAACGTATTGTTCCCAATCTGAGGCGGTTTTATCTTTACTTTTTGCCATTCCTTTAAGAATGTAATTTAAAGGAACACCGTTTCCTTCTGCTATCCTTTTAGCGTAAAACAGATTTTTTTCCGCCATTGTTTTAAGTTCATCCCATGACGTACCGGGAACTGTAAAAACTGCCTCATCATGTCTAACACCGTGCTTGACTAGAAATTGATATTTGTCAAAATCTTGTATTCCTGAAGCCTCCCTTGCTTCTGCAGGGGAAAGATTCAGGTATTCCATACTATACCGTGCTTTGTGATACCGTTCAGGATTAAATCTTGCCAGGTTATACAGTTCTTTGGGGGGAGTATCGGGGAAATCTTCTTTAAGTTCTGAATAGTGGATTTTATTTAAAGCAGATTTTATTCTTTTTTTAGTAGAAGGGGAAAGGTTCACCCTTTCCCCCCTTTCTAATCGGTTAAGAAGTGGAACCGGGATTTTTGAAAGTTTCTGTATTTCTCCTTTATTGTATACATCTAAATAATTATAATTCATTTATTCCCGTATCCCTTCTAAACCCTGAAGGCCTTTCTTTACGAAATTACAAAATATTTCTTACCTTCGGGTTTGCTGAATGTTGCCGATAAGGGAAACAGATTTTTCATGGAAGCCTCACGCAATTTTTCCAGAATAACCATTCCCCCGGTAGTAGTGACAAAAATTTCCTCTGAATCTTCTTCCACTATACAAATTACAGCAAAAGGCCCTTTTTCCCCGGATCTCATTGAATACCCGGTTATAATCACCGGCCTATCAAGAAGTTCCTCAAAAGGAATAAGGGCCGCTTCTTCCCCTTCTCTGAGCAGATCTTTAGGCCCCTGGCCCTCATATCTGCCAAGAACGTCTGCAGCCTTATTTGCTTTGTTCTTCAGTTCTTCAAACCGAGAAGGAGCTGCATTTGTGTTTGTGTTTGTGTTGTTCTTTTTAGCCATGTTTCACCACCCTTTTTTTAGGATTAAAAAGAAAGTTCCGGGGATTTGGCTGCATCCCCGGAACCGTTAATTAAGAATTAATATCCGTAACTGTAAAAACAGATCCGCATTCTTTGGAAGGAATTCCCAAAACCTGCAAAATATGATTTATCAATCTTTTACTAAGGTGATCTTCTGCTTTTACTGCATACGGTAAAGTTGAAAATACATTTACTGACTTCCACTCTTTACCGATTTTAAAGAAAGTTTCAAATCTGCTTACAATATCCCCCTTCTCATTTCTATAATGAGTTAAGATGTGCTTTGAGGGTTCATCTTTATAAAGTAATTCGGTAGAAATTACTTTCTTCCATTCCCCAGGGTAAGAACCCATTATATAAAGTTCTGATATATAAGCAAAAATTAAGGGGTTTTCTTCTTCTGTGCAAGATCTTTCAAGTAAGGCATCCAGGATCTTATCTACTTTCTTATAATCCCAGTTGCAAGCCTCATGAATTGCCCTGAAGGAAGGTAAAACCGGATCTTTTGGGATTTGTTCATCCAGTTTGCATACTTCTTCCATTAGTTTACGGGTTATTTCTCCATTCAGCCCCCTAAAAGATTCTAAATAGAAAAGTAAATCAGACAGTTTCTCAAGTGAAGCCAAGGAAATTACCATCATACTACACCGCCTTTCTGTTACGGAAAGTTTTATTTAGTGAAGGTACAAAAGGGGTTTTAATATTCCCCGTTCTAGCTATATCTATAATACAGGATTCGCATACTTTAAGAGTTCTCAGGGATTTTTCCCCATAATAAACTGTATGTCTGTATTTTTTCTGAATATTGGTGCAGGGGTAATTTTCGCACGTGTACGAAAAGGAAGGCGGGATTTTTGTTGAACGTATCTGCATGAGAGAAAAATACTTCCGTGAAATAAAAAACCCGGTTCCAGAGCTTTGGGAAGCTAGAAAAGGAACCGGGTTCTTTCCGTGAACAGAAATTTTTCCGTGATTGCTTCCCAAAGCCGAATAATCAAAATAAAAAAGGGAATGGAAGAAGCAAACATTTTTTATAGTTTAGTGTACTCAGAAATGTACTCACCGAAAAAGCCCGAATAATAATATTTGCGCAATTCTGAAGGCAAGA
>CAZOSQ010000110.1:0-9502 GCA_964582245.1 uncultured Bacteroidales bacterium
TCCCCCTCCCAAATGGGTCTTGTAGGTTCTTTCTATACGTCAGTGCTGACTCTCTCCAGGTTAAAAGTTACTCGCGGTACCCTGGCCAATCGTTAATATTTCATCATCAATTCGGCACATTTTGGAACCTCCATTACGCCGGAAAAATACGAAAGGTGCATGAAACTGGTATTCATGCACCTTAAATAATCAATTCTATTATTTTATTTGATTAATTCAACGCTTCGCCTTACAAACTGGTTAAGAGCCTCTCCTTTCAACATGTTGTTAGCAAGAAGAGCCAAGTCAACTACCTGTTTTACAAGCTTGTTTTCTTTACCAAATTTTTTCAGAACCACGTTCTTCTTATCCTCAAATTCTGTTATCTTCTTTTGTAATTCCTCCAGTTTATCTTTTTCTTCCTGGGGAATTTCTTCGGGTTTTTTATCTTTCTGTCCAGCTTCAATTTTTTCTTTTTCCTCTTTCAAGGGAGTTAATTCTTGGTTTAAGCTTTCAAGTTCTTTCCCTAATTTCTCATTTTTTTCATGGTTAATTTTCAGGATTAGTGGATGATTAGCGTTAATAACCAAGTTGTAACTATCGGGCATTTCTCCATAAAAATTCATCCCCCCTCCACCAAGTTTAGACATATCTTTCATTCTTCTCATGAATTCGGACTGGGTAATTATAACGGGTTGATCAAGTTCAGAAAGACCTTCAAAAACAGCCATGTAATGCGTCTTATCATTTTCTAATTGACTTTCAAAGACTGGTCTTAATTCCCCCCTATCTTTTTCTGGAATTTGTATTTCCTTTTCTTCCTCTTTATCAATAAGTTTATCAATAATGTCTGAATCTACCCTGACGAATTTGGCTCCAGTTTGCTTTTGCTCAAGGTGGTTAATTAAATGAGTATCCAAGTATCCATCCATTAATAAGACATCATACCCTTTAGTTTTAGCAGCTTCAATATAAGTATATTGCTGATCCTTATCGGTGGCATACAAGTATACTAAAGTATCATGTCTATCTTTTTGGTTGTTTTCTATTAATTCTTTATACTCATCAAGCGTAAAATGCTTGTTGTCGGTATTTTTCAACAGGTATATCTTTTTAGCACGATCTTCAAACTTTTCCTCGGTAAGCATACCGTAGCCAATAAAAAGTTTCAAGCTTTCCCATTTGTTTTCATATTCCTTCCTGTTATCCTTGTAGATTTCTTCCAATCGATCAGCTACTTTTTTGGAAATATGATTGGAGATTTTTTTCACGTTTGGATCTCCTTGCAAGTAACTACGAGAAACATTCAGGGGTATATCAGGAGAATCTAGCACTCCATGTAACAAAGTTAAGAATTCCGGAACTATACCTTCCACCGAATCTGTAACAAAAACTTGGTTACTATATAACTGTATTTTATTCTTTTGAACCTCTATGTTATTCTTTATCTTCGGGAAGTACAATATTCCTGTTAAGTTAAATGGATAATCTACATTTAAATGAATATTGAAAAGTGGTTCTTCAAAAGTGGTAGGATACAATTTCCTATAAAAATTTTTGTAATCTTCATCCTTCAAATCTGCTGGTTTTTTTGTCCATGCAGGTTCTGGATCATTAATTACGTTGTCACGATCTGTCTCAACTTCTTTTCCATCTTTCCATTCTTTTTCTTTTCCAAATGCAATTTCGATGGGAAGAAACTTGCAATAACGATTCAGGATACCTTCTACCCGCTGTTCCTCTAAAAATTCCTGGGAATCTTTATCAAGGTAAAGAATTACATCGGTTCCCCGGTCATCCTTTTCAATTTCCTCCATCTTATATTCAGGATTCCCATCGCATGACCATTTTACACCTTTAGCACCTTCCTTAAAAGATTTTGTTAAAATTTCAACTTTTTCAGAAACCATGAAGGCAGAATAAAAACCCAATCCAAAATGTCCTATAATAGCATTGGCCTGATTTTTATACTTTTCAAGAAAATCTTCAGCACTTGAAAAAGCGACTTGGTTGATATATTTTTCTACCTCTTCGCTTGTCATTCCAATCCCGCGATCTGATATTGTAAGAGTTTTCTTTTTCTTATCAATTGAAATTCTAATTTTAGTATCTCCTTTTTCAGCCTTAAATTCTCCAACAGAAGCAAGTGTATTTAGTTTTTGCGTTGCATCAACGGCATTAGAAACCAGTTCCCTTAAGAAAATTTCATGTTCAGAATAAAGAAATTTCTTGATTATTGGAAAAATATTCTCGGTAGAAACATCAATTTTCCCTGTCTGCATAATTCATCATTTTGAGGTTCAACATTATTTATTTACGGCTACTTTAGCAAATAAGGTGCCACCTGGCTTTAACTGTCAAAACGACAGAAAAACACGAACCTGTTAAATAAAATTTACAACCTTAACACCAGTAATCAACACCATATCACTAAAATCCAACTTTTATATGAATAATGAATTAAAATAAGCATGCTTGCTGCTATTTCATTTTATACTGCCAGATTTTCTTGGTAACCCAAAACAAAATGAACGTTATATTGTTAATAATTGTGATCATCCAAAAAAAAAAATGTATGTTTTTATAAAGAAAATATTTAGTAACGAATAATTAAAATTATGAACTTACAGGTAAAATACATGGGGCTTACCCTCGAAAATCCTATTATTATTTCTAGTTCTAGTTTAACCGCATCCGTAGAAAAAATTAAAAAATTAGCCGATAATGGAGCCGGCGGAATCGTCCTTAAATCACTTTTTGAAGAACAAATTATAACTTCTCCGGAAAAATTGTATAAACAGGAAGAGATGTATTTCTGGTACAAGGATGCCATAGACCAGGTGAATTCTTTAGCAAAGGAAGAAGGTGTTGAGAATTATTTAAAACTAATAAAAGAGGCTAAAGAATCTGTACCTGTGCCAATAATTGCAAGCATTAATTGTATTACACCTAACGAATGGCCTTCTTTCGCAGCAAAAATTGAAGAAGCCGGGGCTGACGGTATAGAATTAAACATTTTTATCCCGCCAACAAACCCTCTTGCTTCTACGGAATCAATTGAAAAAACGTATTTTGATATTATCAATGAAGTTTCAAATAAAACCTCTTTACCCATCGGAATCAAAATAAGCCCATTCTTCACGAGCCTTTCCAAGACCATCATCGATCTTTCAGGTACAAATGTTAAAGGAATTGTTTTATTTAACAGGTATTATACTCCTGATATTGATATAGAAAATCTTTCTGTAATATCTAATAACGTGTTAAGTTCACCTATGGAATATTCTTCATCTTTAAGATGGATATCTCTTCTTAATAATCAGGTTAAATGCGATCTAGCAGCTTCAACTGGTATACATGATAGTCCAGCTATTATAAAACAGATTCTTGCCGGAGCATCTGCCGTTGAAATAGCAAGCGTTCTTTATAGCAAGGGAATTGATTACCTTGTTACCTTGTTAAAAGATTTACAAACTTGGATGAAAAAACATAATTACCAAGAAATTGCAGATTTTAAAGGAAAAGTCTCCCAGTTGGAAGAAAATCAATCTGCTTTTGAACGTGTGCAATTCATGCGCAAAACCGCCGGAAAATATGTTTAAAACCTACATTTACAGAATGGTTAAAACAATATAAGGATATTTAAAAAGAATACAGGAGACATAGCTTTTTCCTGTATTCTTTTTAACCATTTACCTAAAAAATGTCAGAATTATAAAAATCACCCATTATACAAATTTGAAATAAAGTTACTACCACTGTTTCCCGGGGATTCCTAAATTATGAACAAAGTGGGGGCGCAAAGCTGTTTATATAAAGGATACAAATGAATAGCAAATTAAAAGACATAATCCTATATAGCAGCCTTTTTATCGTGGGTAACTATTTTATGGTAATGGGTTTACATCGAGGAAAAGAATTTTTCATTCCCCTGGTCATCTCTATCCTTCTCGCCATGCTGATGGTTCCAGTTGAAAGGAAAATGAGACAATGGGGAATACCCAGGGGATGGGCCGCTTTATTTTCAGACATTATTATCCTGGTATTTTGCCTTGGCCTATTTTTCATAGCATGGATGCAAGTAAAAAATTTCGCCAATGATTGGCCAAAACTACAGGAAAAAATTAAACCAGGTATTGAAAATGTACAAAATTTTATTGAAGAAAAAACTGGAATATCTCCTCAAGTCCAGCAGCAAAAAATCACAAAATACATCGGCTTAGATTCCCTGGGAGGGAGCGATTCAAAAGAACCAGCCATCATAAAAAGCTTATTTTCTTTCTCCGCTAAATTTCTCCTAGTTTTTGTTTACATTTTTTTCTTCCTATTTTTCAAAGACAAATTTAGAACATCAACATTAATTTTTTTTTCTCGTCAAAAAAGAAATAAAGTAGCACAAATAATTGATAAAATTAGCCACATAAGCCAGAGATATCTCTTTGGCAAATTGATATTAATCATTTTTCTTGCTATCATTTATTCTATTGGACTAACTATCGTGGGATTAAAACATGCTATATTCATTTCCATAATAGCTTCAATTCTAACTTTAATCCCATACCTAGGAAATATTATTGGTGCATTAATTGCTGTTGTTATGGCCGTACTTACTGGGGATGGCTGGGAACCCGTAATAGGCGTAATTGTGGTTTTTTCCATTACCCAATTTTTCGAAACTTATTTCATGGAACCATTCATAATTGGGCATAAAATCGATTTGAACCCCGTGTTGACCATTATAGGAATAGTTGCTGGCGGAGCTATTTGGAATATAGCCGGTATGATTCTAGCTATGCCCACACTCGGAATTTTAAAAGTCATTTTTGACAATATACCCACCATGCAACCTATTGGTTATTTACTTGGTGAAGAAGGGATTCCAAAAGGCAGTAATTGGTATAAAGATTTCGAGGACTGGATTAAAAGAAAAATAAAAAAATAAACCCTCTCGTGTATCATCTCCTGGAATTCAATAAACTTTTTATTATCTTCGAAAAATAAAAAGGGATAACAATATATTTTATTGAATAAAATCTTTCTACACTAAATTACCAACAAGGATATGTTTAAGGTATGAGGATTCCACGGGACTAGATGCAGTGATGCATTCTTGGAATAGATAAAAATATGAATGACAAACGTTTAAAACATGTTTAAACGGGTAAATACATAATCTAAGATTATACAAGAAAATTGTATAATCCATATTAAAACCTCCCGCTGACGATTATGAAAAGGTCGGATCTTAAAAAGGACAAAGAAAAAAAAATGAAATTACTTCTTGTATTTATAATATTCTTTACCTTGACAAAAAGTTTTTCCCAGTCCATTAAAATTAGCCTATTTAATGGGCAAACAGTAAAAACTTCAGTCATTTCAACAGTTTCTGGTTCTTTTATCTTAAAAGACAAGCAACAGGTGATCGATAGGTTTGAAGAGCCGGTTATATTATACATCTCTTTAATAGGGAATCAATTATATGTAAAAGGAATTGGGAAACCTTATGGTTTTTTCGATAAATTGGTTTTAGAACCATCATCAGATACTTGTATATTTTCCGTGAAACCCGTGAGCCCTTCTCTATCAGGCCGCGAATATCGCGGCAACTTATATCTTTCTGTAGATTACAACAGGATATTAATGATCAACGAATTGGATTTAGATGAATATTTAGCCGGAGTTGTTGAAGCTGAAGGAGGGCCTAATGCTACCTCGGAATATTATAAAGCTCAAGCTATTTTATGCCGGACTTACGCATTAAAAAACCTAAAAAGACATATTGAAGAAGAATTTAACCTGTGTGATGAAGTACATTGTCAAGCTTATAAAGGAAGGTGCCGGATCAACGAATCGATCCTTTATTCATGTAAAATAACGAATGGGCTTGTAGCTGTTCATTCAGACACCAGCCTAATTACAGCAGCTTTTCATGCCAATTGCGGTGGTGAAACCCAGGATGCAAATAATATTTGGCTTATATCAAAACCCTACCTAGTTTCAGTCAAAGATCCTTATTGCTTGAACAAACATGGTGCAAACTGGGGAAAAAATCTACCAGTAAGTGAATGGAAAGATTACTTGGTGAAAAAAGGATTTGATTTAGTCAATTTGACAAGCATTAAAAATTTTTCCCGGGAAGTGGTTCATAGAACCAATTTTTATAAAATTAATAATGATTCGATCCTGTTCAACAAATTAAGAACCGATTGGAAATTAAAATCATCATTTTTTTCTGTTATCCAAAAAGAAAATGTAATCACGTTAAAAGGAAAAGGTTATGGACATGGGGTAGGAATGTGCCAGGAAGGTGCCATGGAAATGTCAACAAGAGGATTTAGCTTTAAACAAATTATTGATTTTTATTATAAAGATGTACAAATCATCAACTACAAGGCGGAACATGTCTTCTAAAAAAAAGCTCTCCTTAAAAGAGAGCTTCTTGTTATGTGGAAATTATATTCCTTATATTTCAAAATTATATATCGATAACATCGTCAATACTTACAATTGAAGAAGTAATAGGAATGGTATTAATGTTGACGGCTTTTCTTTTTGCTAGTTCATATCTAACTTTGGCAAGAGGAACTTTCTCGCTGTCGGTATTTACCTGGATACTGAATTCCGTAAAAGAATTTCCTACATTCATGGTGGGTTCATCAGCGAATAAATAATTATCTCTCAGGTATTTTTCAATATCCTTCCTATAAATATTTGCCACATTGAAAAGAACCATTACTTTTTTCTCTGCATTGACAGCGCCATATAAATTCAACATAAACATTTCCAGTAATTCTTTCTTTTGTTTATTCTTTTTAATTTTTGGATTTATCCAAATACTGGTTTCCGATTTCATTATTGTGTCAATGACCTTTAATCCATAATTTCTAATGGAACTACCTGTTTGGGTTATTTCCATTCCAATATCGGCTCCATCATTTTTTACCTTGGATTCAGTTTTTCCCCATGTTTCAAAAATGATTAATCCTTGTTTAATTTTATAGGGAGTTTTATATTTCTGGACAGAAAATTTATTAAACTTTCCATCCAATCCTATTTCTTTAATCTTATCTTGTATCCAGTTCAATGCTAAATATGGCATTTCCGACACGACTGTTATCACATCATTTTTTGAAATTGCCTTTAGGTGTTCATGAATATTAGGGGTTTCCATTTCATCTTTAACAATTCCAACTATTTTCACGCCCCCCCTATTTAGAGATAAAACTTTTTCCAAATCAATCCTAGTTTTATACTCGTACCTTAATTCCAGTACACGTTCTTGTATCCAATCATCCCGGGCAATGGCAACATCTAATTCATTTAATCCCAATTGGGCCCCAAATTCTTGCGGCCGACCATCCCAACCAAATAAATAGTTAATGGTTTTAAATTTACTTGGTCCACCACTCTCATATCCTGTTGTATTGAAACCAGCATCCTGCATTAACCTAATTAAGTTTCCGCCCCTTTTAGGATCAGCTAAAGAACCTGCCGGCATGCCGATTTTTAATAAATTCTCTTCCATGGTAGGTTTCATAAAAAAGTTATTTTTCTAAAAATTTTAACTTCATCCCGTCTATTTTCCTGTAGTAACAAGATGTATGGGGATTTCCTGTTTCCTTCTTCGCATGGCATGCTCCTTTACCTTCGGGAGTTACAAGATAAAGTAAGGAATTTTGTTCGCAATTAATCCTGATTTCATTAATTTTTAATAAATCACCCGAGGTCAATCCTTTTTTCCAAAGTTCATTTCTACTTCTACTCCAATAAGTTGCATATTTACTTTTAACTGTTTCTTCAAAGGCATCTTTATTAACAAAAGAAAGGATCAAAACTTCCTTTGTGTTAAAATCTTGTGTAACAACCGGCAAGAGTTTTTCTCCATCTTCACCAAAATCCAGTAGTAATTCGTCAGTATATTCTTTTCCCATTTTATATTTTTCTTTCGTTTCCCGTGTAAAAGTAATTTTTCTTTTTAAAAAATAAAATCCAACAAGCGTTTTTTATGATTTTTTTTAATAAAAATATCGATTTTACAAACCGGGTAAGAAAGACATGAAAAAAGATCGTTAAATTACAACTTGATTTTTACCTCAATTTTAGTTTCCTAAAATAGAAAAAAACACTTACCCTTTATAAATATAGGGTAGGTGTAAATCCATTCAATTGTTTCAATAAATTTTTTAACTGGTTTTCCAGGACAAGAAAAAGAACATTTCTTGATTATAAGTTATTATTAAATCTAACACGTCACTAGTGTCTTGTCAATGATAAAGCGTCCTGACGTTTCAGCCACTATGCCGGGTTGAAGGTAAATCCGATGCGCTTTAATACATGTGATGCGTCACTAGTCTATTTTTAAAGGTTTTTTAACCTTTTCTTTCAACAAGGCAATATTCAAAACTTCAAGTATAGTATCCACGTAATGAATTCTTAACCCTTTTAAATAAATCTCTTTTATCTCTTCCACGTCTTTTCTATTCTCCTCGGAAAGGATAATTTCTTTAATATTTGCTCTTTTGGCTGCTAATATCTTTTCTTTAATTCCTCCAACAGGTAAAATTTTACCCCTCAAGGTTATTTCCCCGGTCATGGCCAGGTCTCTTTTGATCTTTCGTTGTGTAAAGGCTGATGCTAATGAACAGGCTAATGTTATACCAGCTGATGGGCCATCCTTGGGAATTGCACCTTCAGGCACATGAATGTGGATATTCCACTTATCAAAAACTCCCGGCTCTAGTTGCAGTTCGGAGGAATGGGCTTTTAAATACTCCAGGGCTATGTAAGCCGACTCTTTCATAACATCGCCCAGGTTACCGGTTAACGTGAGCCTTCCAGTGCCACGAGTCAAACTTGTTTCCATGAATAAAATCTGTCCTCCTACAGCTGTCCAAGCCAATCCAGTTACAACACCAGCAAATTCATTGCCTTGATATTTTCTTTTTATATATCTAGGAGCACCCAGGTAAGAGATAACTTTATCCTTGTCGAGTTTTTTTTCAAAAGGCTCTTCCAATGCAATGGCTTTAGCTATTTGACGAGCTATTTTCGCTAATATTTTATCCAGTTCACGAACTCCTGACTCTCTTGTATAATTTTCTACAATAAATTCAATAATTTTTTTTGGAAAAGAAATATATTTTTTTTCAATTCCATGAGCTTCCAATTGCCTGGGAATTAAATGCCTACTGGCTATCTCCACTTTTTCTTCCAATATATACCCTGTTACATCAAGCAATTCCATCCTATCTAATAGGGGTGGATTAATTGAACTCACTGTATTGGCCGTTGCAACGAAAAGTACCTTCGAAAGATCATATTCCAGTTCAAGATAATTGTCATAAAAAGATGTATTTTGTTCGGGATCCAATACTTCTAGCAAAGCCGATGACGGATCACCATGAAAATCTTTTCCAACTTTATCTATTTCATCCAACACGAAGACCGGGTTGGATGAATGTGCTTTCTTGAGATTCTGGATGATCCTGCCAGGCATGGCACCAATATAAGTCTTCCTATGTCC
>CAZOSQ010000111.1:0-9495 GCA_964582245.1 uncultured Bacteroidales bacterium
GTATGAAATTTCGTTTCCTGGAAAAATTCCTTTTTTACCGATTCAGCCGGGAAATAAGGATTTCCTTCTACGTTCACTATGTCATCACTTTCGGCTATTACTGTATTATTCCAAATTGCTTTCATATCATTTATTTTTTTATGTTTGAAATAATAGTCGTAGGAAATGCCAAACCTGACAATATTTTTCCTGCAAAGACACAAATTTTTAGTATTTTAGGAAAAATAATTTTTCCCTAGTGACCTTGGCGCCTTGGTGGGAAAAACTACCGATACTCAGGATTCTCAAAATTCCAACGAGTGCCGTCATTCCATTCTTTCCGGGAGTTGCCATATTGAGGATAGCCACCTTTTTCTTTTAAGTACCTGGCTAAATGTAACAGGTTGTAGGTCATGAATGTTGTATTCCGGTTCGTAAAATCATTTCCCGAGGCTTTTGAACCTTCATCGAGATAGCTGGGCCCGGGGCCGACTTCGCCAATCCAGCCTGCATCGGCCTGCGGGGGAATGGAATATCCAATATGCTGCATGGCATACAACATGCCCATGGCACAATGTTTTACTCCGTCTTCGTTACCTGTAATAATGCAGCTACCCACTTTACCATAATAGATATATTGTCCTTTATCATTTAGTTCACCACTCATGCTGTATAATCTTCCGATAAGTTTTTGAGCTACAGATGATTTTTCACCCAGCCAGATGGGTGTGCCAATGATTAATATATCCGAATCAAAGATTGTTTTGAACAGTTCAGGCCACTCATCTTTTTCCCAGCCTTCTTTGGTCATATCGGGATAAACACCAGGGGCAATGTCATAATCTACCAACCTGATGTTGTTTACCCGAACATTTTCCTTTTTCATGATGTTCATGGATACATCCATTAATCCCTGGGTATGGCTTACGGCGGGAGATTTTTTTAACATACAGTTTACATAAGTTGCGCTAAGGTTTGAGAAATCAATTGTATTCATAATATGCTTGTCAGGGACACCCGATTTATCCAGGTTAACCGTATACCAGATTTCATCAGCATCGCGGCTGCGGTTAATTTTAAACAGGAAATGTTCAGGTTCACTGACTTCCACTTTATTCGGCGTAAAGGATGAAAAAACCATTACTGCCACAAGCAATTGTATGATATGTTTTATTTTCCTCATGGTTGCTATATACATTTAATCCTATCAATCGATTATATTATTCAGAATCATATAATTCAATATCAGGATAGAAAGCGGCAAATGAAAACCAGTATCCCATCATCCGTGTAACAGTTTTAAGCCGTTCTCCCTTTCTGGGACCAGATACCGCCCGGCCAAATACGTTCCAGGTATTACCCTCGCTATCAGTTAGAATTTCCGGAAGTTTGTTTTCAATTACCTGAAAACTCAACTGTGTGCCATCTTCTGTTACAGTTTGGAATGCAACCATCAGGTTATCCTCTTGGCTTCCTGTAACAATAATCTTTTTTCCCGAAAGATTATCCAGAATGATATTGTTGTTTTCTGTTAGTGCATCAAAAGTGAAAGCTCTTGCCTTTTCATCCTTAAAAATGGCCAGCACCCTTTCTTTTGCATGCAAACGGTTATCGGCATTGCTTACAGGGAAAATAAGGCTTTCATTTTCACGATAAGCTCCGTATGGATACGAGCCGTAGGAACGGCTGTAACCGGTATTTTTTGAAACAACTTTTGAAGCGGGATACATTTTTTTCCAGGTTTCCCAGGAGGTTTCAACCAGATTATAAGTTTCTGCCTCCTGCCCGGACAAACTACCGTTTACACTTTTAAGCAATAATTGTGACCAGTTACTGTTTGTGGCACGGTCGTAAGGGATAATATTGGAATTGTAAAGCAAACCCGATACGCCAAATGTAGTTTCGTTACCATTAAGAATCCTGTTCCATCCAATACCGGTTCCTGTTAACGGACAATAAATCACCGATACTGAATGGTTTTCAGTTTTATCATTGATGATTTCATGCCAGTCGAGTATAGGGTGTGGATAAGCCCTTATCTCCTCACCATCGGCAAAGGCAAGCACCAAATCATCATCCTGTAGCCAGGTAATTTCGTCAAGAGAAACCAGTTCCGGTTCGCTTAACGCCGGAATACCATCCTTACCTGGTCCGCCATCACGTACTTCATTTCGTGGTATTAGCCAATCATCACCGTTTTGGTTATTATTATTTCCATCTAACGTATTATCTTCAGTACAAGAACCAAACAGCAAAATATATAATAAACCAATTAAATTTAATGCTTTCATAATTGTATTATTTTTGAAATATTAAACTTTCTTTTTTTCTTGTTTGTATAGTAGCCGAAAGTGCAGCAGTAAACTTATATCCCGTAGTAAGTTGTGTACCTTCAAGTTTCCGGTAAAGGGGCCATTCGGAGGAGAGACGAAACGAAATACCATTCATAAAATGAATATTCACGCCAGGAGTGGTGTAAACCCACTGCCCACCCGAAGAGGGAAATACAATAATCCTGTGTTTTAATAAAAACACAATATCTCCAAGTCCTTGTACCGCAATAAAATCCTCACTTCCTTCGTAACCGGCTATTGAACGTGATTGCCGAATCACCGGTAAAACGGTGGTTAGTGAGAACCGTTTATTAATGCCATAGTTGAGTTCCAAAATTCCGGAGTGAGTAGTACGTGTTCTGGTATCATAATCCAGTCTTTCAGAAACATGGAGCAGGTGATTGAGTGCATTATAATCATAAGTAAACAACAGCTCTAATGATTTTGAATCAGCGGCTCCCAATCCCAGGCTACCTCCAAGTGGCACACCGCCTGAACAACAGGTTTGCCCGTGCAAAGTAATGAAGGTAGCAAAGAATAGTACCAGAAATACGAGAAGGATGCGTGAATTATTCCCGGGAATAATATGTTTTATATGTAATGCTTGACGTTTCATCTTTATTTCTTTTTACTCTGTGGTCTTTGTGGCTTAGTGGGAACCTTCTTTATTTCCGCACAAAGTTTTACCTTCTAACAACTTGCTCCCCAACCTCTATCAATTGTTCCGGAGTATGGTACCCCATTGTTTTTGCCACCAGGTTACCGCTGCTGTCAACAAAAAGCAGGGTAGGGTAGCCGATAATATTGTATTTTTTGGCCAGTTCCACGCCAATGCCTTTTTCGGCATCCACCGCATAGTTTATGAAGTTTTCATTAAAGAACTGCCCAACCGCTGCATCGGGAAAAGTTTTTGATTTTAGTACTTTACACGGGCCACACCAGGTAGCATACAGGTCAAGAAAAACCAATTTGTTTTCTTTTTTGGCTTGTTCCAGCACTTCTTGCCATGTTCCCGTATGGAAATCAATCCCTGTATCCGGACTATTGCCGGAGGAATGCAGGGGTGCACTCCAAAAGAACGCGACCAGTAAAAGCCCTGTTACTTTATTTCGAATGATACTTTTCATAACTATTATGTTTTTTTGCTATTTTGAAATTGGAATGATGGAATATTGGGATACATGCTGTACATTTTAGAAAGAACATCCCATTTTCCCATCACCCCAATCTTCCATCCTCCCTCCGTTCCAACTCAACATTAATATGCTGTGTTTACTGTAACCTCTACGGTTTCTGCAATATTGCTGGCTGGCTTGCCTTTCTTGAATACAATACCATAATCGGCAAGGGTAACATCGAACTGACTATAAACTTTTATCTGGCCGTCTTTAATCGTTACTGTACCCTTCTCTTTTACGGGGTTAGTCTTTCCCTTAATGGTTAATTCACCTTCTACATTGGCATCGTAAGTACCATTATTAGAGAAATCTATTTCGTCGAGGTTGGTAATTTTACCCTTTAATTTTGCTTTCGGATGTGTCTGGGTATCCAAAAACTTGTCGTTATTAAAGTGTTTCTGCATCAATGACTTATCAAACTCAAAACCCTGCATGGGTACTGAAAACACAACATCTCCAGTTGACTTATTAATGGTACTCACCGCAGCCGTATTGTTGGCTTCAATATCTTCAGCAGGGGTTGTGGAGAAAAATTTGATATGGCTTTTTGAGCTTACCAATTTATCCGAATCCTGCGCATATCCTGCAACTGATATAACAAAGGCTGCTACTACTGATAATAAAACTGACTTTTTCATAATTTTCTGATTTTTGTTGAATATTAGTTTATTTATTTATCACATTACTTTTTTCAAGTATCACATGTTCATACATTTCGAGGTCTTCATCATACGAAGCTCCTGAGCGGATTACGCCTTTTACGGTTATGGTTTGTCCCTGCGACAAACCTTGTATGTTTTGGTTGGTTTCGGCGGTAAAAGTGGCGCTTACACCAGCCGCTTCGCCTGCCTCTTTAAGAAGCAGCACTTTATTCCCATTAAAATCTTCGGAGATTTTGGCAATGGTACCTGTAACTTCCAGAATTTTGGAATCGCCATCGGCAGCAAGGTACTTTTGGTTTGCCGCATCCCTGTCTGACAGGTATTCCGCTACAATTTCACTGCTTTTAAGGCTGTAATCAGCGCTGGCCGATTGTACGTTGCGGTGGGGCATATTAAACATATATAATCCAATTCCACCACCGATTAATACACCAGCAATTCCTACAATTGCGACTATTTTAAGAATCTTTTTCTTTTTCATTTCTATTTAGTATTTATTTTTCTGTAACAGTCGTGGTGATTTATAAACCTGACAGAAATAATTTAAAAACTCACCACACTGTAACCTTCAGCTACAAGATTCCGAAGGCTGGGATGGTCTTTGTTTTCCACTTATCTCCTTTCAGCGGTTTGTGCCAATCGGCACGAAGCCGGATTAATCTTCGTTGATGGGAATAATAAAACGGATTTATGTACGATGAACTCTCCTGAAGAATAAAGGATTCGTTAACCTGTGAATTAGCCCCGTTGAAACCAAAAAAATCCAACTTTGTATCTTCAATAAATGAGGTTTCAAGGTATACAATCGATGAGGGAATCAGGCTTTCTGTTTCTAATATAAAAGAAAGATTTGATGTGCCCTTTGTTGAGTTAAAGGTCTTTATGTTCAGATACTGTAAATAGTTTGGAGGCTGATTCGTCTTGCCATAATCGAACAGGTTTATTACGGCTCCATAACGCAATCCGAGGTCGGGGTCATTCCTCTGCAAAAATAAAATTTTCAGATGCAAATGAAATGATGAGCAGGAATAACTTATGTAGTATATATCTATACTTCATAATTTAGAGAAAAAGGTTAAACTGTCCAGTTAGTTGTTCCTTTGAGGCGATTCCTGCATGTGAAAAAGCTATTTTACCTTTGTGATATAAAACCAGGAAAGGCACATTTCCCAATTGTAATTCCTTTACCAGTTTTTTACTGGCATCTACGTTAATTTTTACGATGGTAATTTTGTCTTTGTATTCGCTATGCAAACTGTCAACCATGGGCAGCATTTTTCGGCATGGTGCACACCAGGGTGCGTAAAAATCCACAAAAACGGGATCGCCTGACTGAATGAGTGCATAAAACTCATCAGGTTCCATCTTATCAACAGCATCGGGTTGTGCATTTGGCTCAATTACCAACGGCAGGTCTTCAAGATTCCATTCCATAATGCCTTTCTCAAGGTTATAAACCCGGTTGTATCCGTTGTCTCTAAGGATTTGTGCAGCCCGTTTACTGCGCCAGCCGGTGTTGCAATAGAGGTAAACTGGCTGGCCTTTAGGCAAAAGCAGTAATTTTTGTTTAAAATCCAAGGCATAATAATTCAATTGCCCTGCGCCTGCAATATGCCCGTTGGCAAACTCTGAGGGTGTTCGCACATCCAACAGTGTGCCGGGTTTTGTTTTTAACAGTTTCCGGAATTCATATGAACCAAGATTTTTATACTCGCTTTCCTGGGCAAATGCTGTGGTTATAATTGCTGCAAATAAAAGACTCAACGAAATTCTGTTCATAATAATTTGTTTTGAACAGATAGTCGGGATAAAAAAGATTCCTGACAGGTTTAAACAGAAAATTTATGGTGAAAGCAGCCATGAAATTGCAGCATTGTGCGTTGAGAACACTTTACGAATGTAATTATTTAGCGGGTTCTTTATTGAATTCAGATGTTATCATAGTATAAAATTATTGTTTCGGCAGAATTTTTACAATACCGGATATGTTAAACCCCAGAGGTTGTTTAATGCCAAGCCCCATATATAGTTTTTCCGGTAAGCCCAAGTCTGCAATAAATATATCTGTGTTATGTAGTAATTTATTCAATTCTATTTTCATAGCTGCAAGTGTGAGGATATAATCGGGAACAAATTCTGAACTTCCGGTTATTTTATTGAAACCTGTGGGCAGGTCAAGGGATATTTTCGTGCATTTAAACTGGTTTGCTTTCTGAATAGTCTCTTTGAATGTTTGATTTAATGGCAGACGCTGTGAAAAACGCAGGTAAGCATCAACAAAAATATCAGGGGCAGCGATTGAATCAATTACAGCACCAAAAGCCAATGCCCTTTCTAACTGAAAACGTGGCAATTCACGTAATTTTTCATCAGGAATATCCAGGTAAACCCGGTAACCCCAACCGGCTAGTCGCCTGGCTGAAACCAAACCACCCCCGCCGTTATTCCCGGTACCTGTTCCGATTAAAATATTCCCACCATTTGGTATAGAATGGGCTACTAATCGGGCCAGTTGCAAGCCTGCATTCTCCATCATCAGTTCAATGGGAATATTATACTGTTCAACAGCCGTATAATCCATTTCCCTGAATTTGTCGATTGGAATACAATCATGGTCTGATATGGAAATGTTAGGAATTTGCATAATCAAAATTATAATTCAATACCCATTACTAATACATCATCAAGCTGTTCGGTTCTATTTTTCCAGCCATCGAAAGTTTGGGTAAGAACTTGTTTTTGTTCCATTATATCAACCGCGGCTGTTCTGGTCAATAGTTCTTTGAACCGGCGGGCTGAAAACTTCTTGTCGTTTTCACCGCCATTTTGGTCTTTATAACCATCTGTAAATAAAATTAAGCGGTCTCGATTCTTAGGTTTAAAAATATTCTCTGTAAATGCGGTTTTATCATTCACATGTTCACCAACCGGCATCCGGTCAGCTGCCAGTATAATAAGTTCCCCTTCACGATAGATATATAAGGGATTATAAGCACCTGAGAACCTCAGGGAATTTTCCTTTTCATTCAATACGGCGACTGAAATATCCATGCCATCAGCAACATTTGTATTTCGTCCGGAGGTTTGTAACGATAAAATTAATCGTTCCCGTAAAGTGTTCAGGATAGCTGCGGGAAATGTGATATTTTCACGTAAAACAATCTCGTTGAGCAGGGAAATACCCATCATACTCATAAACGCTCCCGGTACACCATGACCGGTACAATCGGCAACAACAACAATTTTGCAATTATTTACCTGGTTGAGCCAGTAAAAATCGCCACTTACCGTATTACGTGGGCGGTAAAAAATAAAATGTTTGGGGAACAACCCCGATATCACATCCTTTCCGGGTAACATGGCTTGCTGAATCTGGCGTGCATATTGTATGCTTTCCTGAATTTCCTGAGCCTGGCGCTTAATTTTTTGCTCGGCCAACACAATCTCGGTAACATTATTTCCGTATACATGAACCGATTCCAGTACAGGCACTCCTTTGAGCACAAAATTATAATGGGTTTCGTCAATTTGAAGCATTTTTTCAACAACATCCTGATTTTGGATGATTTTTGCGAAGTCTGTTTCAGCCAGTTCAGGAATTAATTCAGCTAACTTCTTTCCGATAAGGGTATCAATATCAAACAAAATTTCAGAGGCTGGATTTGCCCCTATGATGATGCTTTCCGAATCAATCCTGAACAATGGTTGTGGATTATGTCGGGCAAACAGTGCAAGGCTTTTAAGCAATTCGTTGTTTGAATTCACTTGCGAAAATAACTTTCGAGGGCTCCACCGTGTTCTCTTTTTGCATTGGGGACATTCTTCCACCTCTTGTCCTATGTGTACATGAAAGTCAGTTTTTCGGCAACTTTTGCATTGCAATAAAGCGTCAATAGGAGAAATTGAGCCAGGTTTCAGGCTGCTGTTGCTCAATACAGATGAATAGGTTGACACAAAAAATGGAACCAAGAAGGTGAGCATAACACGAGAAAGATTTATGTCACTCCCGGAAAAATCGAAAGCCAATTGCGGGGTATTTATCAGGTTAAGTATTATACCTACCAACAAGGCAACCCGGATAGCACGTGTAAATGTTTTTTTGTCGAAAGCCAATTGCAGGTAGTACTGAAACATGTCTTCTCTCCTTTGTTTATTGTAACCTTTCCAGTTTTTGATGGATTTCTTCTTTAAGCAAGGTAAGGTCTTCCTGGGAAAAACCGGGGTCATTGCTTTTTTCTAAACCTTTTTCTATAAGCTTGCTCTGTTTTTCGTAATTGGTACAAGCACTGCACATCATTTTATGTGCTTTTAGCTGCATCTCCTCTTTTTTACTCAGCTTAAAATTTATCTTTTTTTCAATCAGTTCGGTAGCTTTCAAACATGAAAGAAAAAGTATATGCATTAGTTTTTTCATCGTCTGTTGTTATTTTTGTTGTTTACGGAAAAATTGGAAGGATGGGATATTGGAAGATTGGGATGCCCAATGTTGAAACTTCTCAATTTTCCGGTTATAATTTTTAAAAAGTATCATCCCAGTTTCCATCTTTCATTTTTTTTTGTAATGATTTTATCAATTGAATCAGACCATTTTCAGTTTTATAATGAAGTGTATCCAATTGCTCGAATTCTTCCTGGCTTATTTGGTTGGCATTAAGGAAACTAATAATGCAGGAATGATATTCGCCACTGGAGCCTAAGGCATAATTCAGGAAATTGAGGTATTCTTTAATACTCCGTCTGCAATAACCTTCTGCGATATTTCTGCTGATACTGTGTGAGCAATCAACACAATTTGCCATGGTTTTTTTTAACTCAAATTCTGCTGGAATTAAAAGTTTACAGGTAAGCATATAAAGCTCAATTGCATCATTCCAAACCCGTAATTGTTTAAAGCCTCTATTTATGTTTTTCCTTTCCACTATTTAAATCTTCTATTCTTTCATCATTCCATTCCCCCAATATCCCATCCTTCCATTCCCCCATCCTTCCATCTTCCCATTATCCCATTCCCCCACTCTTTCATCAATTATTAAACCAATTCGTATCCACACAATCCCTCAACTGCAACTTTGCCCTGTGAACGATTTGCCAAAAATTAGTAGGAGCTATTTCCAGTTCCTGACAGATTTCTTCACCTTTTATATTGAGCAGGTATTTCGACTTAACAGCAAGAGCCCATTTCTCGGGCAATGCATCCAGACATTTTTTTAATACTGCCTGAAATTCTGAATTATCGAGCAAGTGGCCTTCGTCTTCGACCCAATCCTGTGGCCTTTCCTCTTTTTTCCAATCTCCTCCGGCATCAAAGAATTTTGAAAAAACGTCGTTTTCAGTTGTAATGGG
>CAZOSQ010000112.1:0-9339 GCA_964582245.1 uncultured Bacteroidales bacterium
GGGCCAATATCCTAAACCTCCATCCGTAAGTTGAAAACTTTTTAAGCGTTCAATTCCTTTCTTTATATTTTCCCTGATTTCATCTTCCTGTCCCGGGGCTAGTTTTGTCAACTTAGACAGGTATAACTGCGGGAATACTGATGAGGTTGTTTGTTCAATACATCCATGCGGGTAACGAATAAGATATTTTAATCGTCTTTCCAAACCAATGGGAGGAATGTGGGAAACTTCTAAGACAGCTTCATTTGTTCCCTTCATACCAGGTAAATTTACATCAAATTTCCAAGATTCGTTTGGTTTAATAGCCTTTTCCAAAAATTCAGTCACGTAAGGGTTTGGATTTCGGATGTCTATTTCCACGTCATAATCAGCTTTAAAACTTCCGCTAGTAGCTTTAATTTTTACTTTTCCTATTCCTTCTTTCTCCCGGACTTTCATTTTAAAATAAATGACTTTATTCCCCTCTTTATCAAAAGTCACGGTTTTCTTAGCATTATCCTCCTTGTCGAAAAATTCATTTGCTTCAACTTGCACATCTACGTTCTTCACGTTCTTGTCCATTGCGAACACGGTAACCGGAAGATTAATGATTTCCCCGGGACTAAGCATTCTAGGCATGGTTGCCAGTAACATCAAGGAATTTTTCACGGGAACAGATTTTCCTGTATACCCGTATGCTCCTTCATTTCCTGCAACTATCATGAATCTTACTTCTCCCACGTACTTGGGAAGTGTAATGTCATGTTTATTTTCCCCGGATTTATTTAATTCAAAGGGTCCCAAGAATTTGATAACGGGTTTAAACCTATTTGCTTGTCTTTTGCCTTCACCATCTTCATCCATACCCCCGCCAATGGCTAGCATTTGCTCGATTTCACCACCAAATCCCCCGAAAACGAGATCATAAATATCCCAGGTTTTAATTCCCAATGCTTCTCTAGCGTAAAAATGGGCATGAGGATCGGGAGTATTGAAGCGTGTTAATCTCAACAAACCCTCATCAACCATGGCAATTGTATATGTCATTGGTTTACCATGCTCTTCTTTCACTTTCACTGTAAAAGTTTCTCCGGAACTTAATTTTTCTTTCACCTGAAGTTGGGGTTTAAGAATTGTAGCAGGATCCTCAACAAAAAGAGGTGTATATCCAAACATGCGTAAGGGTAAATCATTACCTGATATATTATGAGGTTGCAACACCATCACGTTCACGTAAACATTGGGTGCCATCATGCTGGTGATAGGTAATTCGATGATCGCCCTATTCTCCTGGTGCTTTCCAGGGTTAGCCCAAAAACGATCTATAATTTTTGAACCTGTTTCAATGCTTACCAGGATTTTACCTTTTTCATTGAAAGGAACAGATATTTTAGCTGTTTCACCCACGGTATATTTTTGTTTATCCGAAGTGATAACGAGCATATTTGCTCCCCCAGGATTTTCATCCTGGGCACGTCCTGCCCATCCCGGCCAGTCGATATAAATAATTTTACCGGTGCAATGTCCCTCGTTGTCACAAACGCGGACCAGGTATCGTCCCCATTCGGGATAATTTATCCTAAAATCAAAATGTCCAAAACCCTTTTTCGTTGAGATAACACCTTCAACCACGGGAGTATGATAACTTCTACCCATGTAGTCAGCCAAGTTATCATCCGAAGTATCCCACCACCATTTCCATGAAATCTTATAAATGGCTACCTTGATATTTTGACGGGAAACAGGATTTCCCTTGGCATCTACGGAAATAATATTGAGACGATGTAAAGTGTCGGTTAACAACATATTTCTTGTTTTATCACCCTTGGGGGTTTTAACACCCACGAACACGGGGTAAGGCGCATAAGGGATTGAAAAACTTTCCACGCTAAATTCACCTCCATCTTCAAAGGCTTTGCAAGAGAATATTGCTTTTAACATGCCAGGGGCTTTTTCTTTGGCATCAAGCCGGCCTTCTACGATTGCCTTTCCTTGGCTATTAATTTTATTATCAAACATAACCACTTGCTCAGGATCAAATTCCCGTACTGGGTCATCAAAAGTGTAATCTTTATAGGAAGGAAAAATAGTTGGTATAGAATTTAAGGTAAAAGATATCTTGGTTCTTAAATTTTGAGCCGTTGCACCATGCATCCATTTCACCTCAAGATTAGCCGAAAGATCTTTTTCATCAGCCGTAATAATTTCTTTGCCAAAATCAAGATCAATTTTTAACCGATTGGGCTTTACAGTTTCTATTTTCACCCGTTTTTCAAATTCAGCCCCTCCCACCTTCATTTTAACTTTCCAATTGCCCGTGGGAGCATCAAGAGAAGTAACGGGTTTAAAGCAATAAAAACCATTGGTATTGTTTACTTTAACTGTCCTCTCCGTCAATTTTCCCCTTGAATCATATAATTCCATTACAACAGGATGATTGGCGGGTATCTGGCGATTTTTGTCCTCGAGAATAAAAGTCAAAAATAGTGTATCCCCGGGTCGCCATACACCTCTTTCACCATAAATAAATCCTTTCACACCTTTTTGAACCTCTTCTCCCCCAACATCATAACGACTCAACGAAAGAGATTGACCGTCTTTCAAACGAAGGTATCCCCGCTCATTTCCCTTTTTTGTTACCAGCAGGTAAGGTTTACTATCTGTTTGGATGGAAGCAAAGCCCTCATTATCTGTCATCCCGCTCCCACATACCTGGTTTTGAAAATTATAAACATCCACTTGTACGTTTGACATGGGATCCAAGGAGGTAAGATCAGTAACAGCAACATACACCTGGTTGTTATCACCGAGTTTTGAAATGATCCCGAAATTTGAAGCCAAAACATTCCGACTTACAAACCTTTCCTCGTGATAATATGCCTGGTGGCAGGGATTATCCCTTTCACGCCACGAATTATCTTCGTAATAATAATCTTCTGCATAGTCCCAATAACTTTGCTCGCTTTCTTCAAATGAATCCCATTCCTCAAGTTCAGATACATCGTCATCAATATTAACTTCACCTTCGCATTCAAAAGCTGAATAAGATTTCTTGAAAGAAAGTTTAATTCTATAAAGGGATCCCGGATCAGCCTGGAAAAATTTTGAAAGATCCAATGAAAAATTATTCCATTGTGCATAATCCATGGTAGCGGAAACCAGGTCAACTCTTTGTTTCATGATAGGTCTTCCAACCCTTTGTAATTCCCGAATACCCGATAGATCATTTACCTGCAGAAACTGGGGAATGTTATTTTCGTAAATTTTTATTACAGTCACATCAACTGCCTCCAGGTTCACTGCTTTAAAAGGAAAAATAAGACCCTTCGAAGTAGGCATGATAACACCTTCACCAAGAAGTTCCACGGCCGGTTTCACGGAGGTGAAAACCACTTCCTTTACATACTTTTCTTTTAACTTTTTCCCCTCCCAATTCTTGATTCCGGGATAGATAATAACCTTCTTATTAACCGTTTCCCTTTTTGGCAAGAAAACTTTTATGGTATTTTGATCCCTACTAAACGAAAGGTTTGCATTATCCTTTACCTCCACAAGCCCCTGGATATCTTGCGCCCTGTCCAATGGATCTGAAAATTCGATATACACATACTGTTCGGGGTATTGATAGCTTTTCACGTTTAAAATTTTGAAATCACCAATGGCGGGTATTTCAATTTTTTTATCTCCTTTTTCTTCAACATCCATTGCTTCGCCATCCCATTCAAGGTTAACAAAATATCCTTTGTCACGACGGTGCAAACTATCCACGGTGAAGTAATGAATTTTCCTGTTCCTATCCTGCTTCCATTTAATCTCCTGATCGTTGCCCTTGATCGAAAGAACTTTTTTTATCAACTCGATATCTACCACGTCTGATGTTCTTATTTTCCCCTCGAGGAAATAAGAGGCACTATTTTCCTCGTAAGTCTTAAGTCCATCTATACTCACTCGCATATGCAGGTCAACCACCTTGAAACCAAAATCCATAATTTCCATTTCTGGCGGGGTATTGAATAGCTTGGAAAGTTTTATCTTAGCTTTATAAACTTGACCGGGTTTCAGTCTTTCATTGGGCACCAATTCAATTGTCCTGTTATCAAGAATGTTGATTACACCCTCGATTCCTGGAGAAAATTTAAATAATCCTGTGATTTTCTCACCTTCCTGTATCAATTCAACCGGTTTGTTTAAAATAACCTTGATGGAAGATTCAGACGAAATGACTCCCGAAGTCACAGCGGCCACGTATTCTTTAAATTTAGGATCTATCTTGTTATATACTTCCTCTTTCCACTTATCTTTTCTATTTGGAAGGAAAATAATCGCCGCTAATACACCAATAACTGCAACAACTAAAATCCCGATAATTATTATTTTTTTCTTCATGGATCTGTTTTTTCACTTAAATTATGTTGTTATTCATAATACTTACTAAAATCTACAATGTTTCAAATTTTCGAAAAAAATGCTTCTTTCAGTGAATTAAAGGGTTAAGGGGGGTGAGAATTGATATAAGTTTACCAAAAGTGTATATGCAAAATTATGAAAAAATAAAATAAAGGTACATTATATTTTATCATTTTAAACCAATACAATTAATTTCTATCAAATACTGAAAATCCAAAAATCAATTGATTATAAGCATAATGGGTTTACTCCACTTGTTCTAAAATACAACTATTTGATTTTTTTAAATCTGTTTAACAATATTTCCCTATTAACTTAATCCTATAAATTGGTTCCGAGAAACCTGTTTACATTATTAAGTAATAAAAAAACTATATTTAAGCATCTTTAATGATCATTCCAGTTAATAATGGTTTAAAAAATTGTCATTCATTAAAGTAAATTCATGATTGTGGAAAGAAAAAGATTACCAGGCCTATTTTGTATTATTTTTGCAAATTTGGCTATTTTTAGCTATGTTCCTTAAAATAAAAATTATGTGGATAATATTTATTGCGCTTCATATACTTTTCACTCACCTGGTTGCTAAACAGGTAGGTGAAAAAAGAAAAATCGGTTATAAAAATACAGCCTTGATAGGATTATTTTCCAGTCCATTATTAGCCCTGTTAATAGCCTTATTAAGCCCTTTAATTGATAAAGTTGATTAAATAATCGTGGGTCTTTAGAATATTTGAATCCGGTGGGGCTAAAAAAACTATTTCAATTAACATCTGCCATTCTAATTAATTACTTATCCAGTTTTTATAGATCTCTTGAAAATTTGCCCGTCCAGTAGCGTTAAAAAATATATAAACATTGTATGGAAAATAATTATTAGATGTCAAAAGTAAAACCATTAGAAGTAATATGAACTTTGACTGAAATCTTTCGTAAATAATTTCATATACTAAAAAATTGAAAAAAATGGTGAACAAAATTTTTTTATTGGTCTTGATTTCCATAATTATAAAAGGATGTGAAAAAGTTAATAAATTTACCCAATTTAATATGGAATACAATGAAACCACACGGTAATCCCATCATCCACGGGAATTAGCTTACCTTTGAATATAAAAACACCAAATGTTGAATCCAATTCAGAATCCACATTTTCTGTGAATGATACACGAAAAGATTTAGTGGAAAAAATTACCTTGAAAAAATTAGAACTTACCTTAACTAATCCATCAAATACTGATTTTAGTTTCCTAGAATCTATAAATATTTTTATATCTGCCGAAGGAATACCCGAAACAAAAATTGCATGGAAAGATAATATACCAAGTGATATTTCTAACTTTCTGATTTTAGATGTATCAGAAATCAACCTTAAAGAATATATTATTAAAGATAATTTTGTCCTTAAATTAAATGTTGTCACAGATGAACTTTTAGCATCAGATCATGAAATAGATATTCACTCGGTATTTTTTGTAGATGCGAAATTACTTGGACAATGATTTTTTTTGTTAGTACCAACTGATGGGTTACTAGGATCATGCCCTAATGCGACACCATTTTTTCTCCACTTCTCGTGACCAAATAATTATTATTTCGGGAAACACGGTAAAAAGTAAATTAAACGTTTATTTTTGTAAAGAAATATTTGTCGTAGTGATTCGTTAAATGCTATAAAACAGCTTGATCCAAATGACAATTAGTAACAATTTAATGCTGATTACATGCAAAAATTGGTTGTACTGACAGGGGCAGGAATTAGCCAAGAGAGCGGGTTAAAAACATTCCGCGAATCGAATGGGCTTTGGGAAAACCATGATGTGATGGAAGTAGCCAGCCCTGAAGGATGGAGAAAAAATTCCGAACTGGTTTTACAATTTTACAATGAAAGGAGAAAACAACTCCTCACCGCTGAGCCCAATACAGGACATAAAGGATTGGTATACCTCGAGAAATATTTTGACGTGCAAATAATCACCCAAAACGTGGACGACTTGCATGAAAAAGCCGGGAGCTCAAATGTATTACATTTACATGGTGAATTAAAAAAATGCCGTAGCACACTTGATCCCAAACTTATTTATGACATTGAAGGGTGGGAATTGAATTTGGGACATAAATGCGAAAAAGGTTCCCAATTGAGACCCCATATTGTTTGGTTTGGGGAAGCAGTTCCCGCGATGGAAGAGGCTATAAGAATTGTAGAAGAAGCTGACATATTCGTGATTATTGGAACTTCCTTAATCGTGTATCCAGCTGCGAGCCTGGTGGATTATGTTCCTTCTCGTTCACCTATTTATATTATTGATCCTAATGAAGTTGAACCGTATTCATATAAAAAATATAATTATATAAAGGAATCTGCCAGCAAAGGAGTTTCTATTTTAATAGAAGAATTAACACGAGAATTATGAAAAGAACTATTTTTTTTGCATGGATAATACTATTCACCATTGAAGGATTTTCACAAAGATTTGATGGTGGAGCTACAGGAGGTCTTTCTCTTTCACAAATAGACGGTGATTGGCAAAGTGGCTACCACAACCTGGGGTTGAATGCTGGACTTTTTGTCCGAACCGATCTGACCAACCTGCTAGCCGGCCAACTAGAACTTAAATACAATAAAAAAGGTGCGGCCAAGTGGGGACGTGGTTCCTCCTATATCAAATCATTGCATTACATAGATTTACCCATCATGGTGCAATTATCATTGACTGAAAAAATAGTGCCGGAAATTGGATTGTCTGCCGGGTACCTGGTTGGTGCAAAATTTATAGATGAATATGGTATATCTCCCTATAATCCCAAAAACACCTATTCCAGGTGGGATTTTAATTTTTTAATTGGTGTAAACTATTATTTCAAAAAAAACTTTGCAGCCAACGCTCGGTGGGGTTATTCCTTATTTCCTTTATTAGAATATAATACAGGCATAATACGAAGTCAATTATCTGAATTATTATTCAAAGATGGCGATTACAACAATTACCTTAATTTTTCAATTTACTATATCTTTAAATAGAATCTTCTTACTTAAGGTTATGTTTTTATTCTTGGTTTTATAGAGAAGTTTATCCCGGGTTGATATATTTTAGTGACCTTCTCGATCTTTTTGTTCTTGCCTAACTTTTTCTTTTTGTTGCTCCTTCATGGCTTTTTTGTGTTCCTTCTCTCCTTTTATTCCTTGTTTTCTTTGTTCAAGATTCTCCAATGTACTTTCACGTCCATACAGAATAAGTTGATCCCCGGTAAAGATTTTGGTATGTCCGTAAGGAGTACCTATATATGTGCCATCCTTCCGCTGTATACCTATTAAATTTATACCTTCTTGCCGTAACTTCAAGTCTCCAACTTCCCTACCTTCCATCCAGTCGTTATTATTGACTTTCAAAACAGTAATTTCATATTCGTTGGTTAGATTCAATAATTCAACATAATCTTTAATTTTTAACCTGGTAAATTTTTGCAAAGCTTTATGTATTAGCCGGTACAGGATTTTTTCAATCCATTTACTTCTCGATAATAACCACAATACCAACATGCTGCCCAATATTATCAAAATCCGGGTTAAATTGGTGGGTTCTCCTTCCCCTGTATTAATAAAGGTAAGTATTAAAGAGGCAATGGCAGATATTATACCCACGTTCCCGACTAACATCAAACCCATTATTATCTTTCTTCGAACAGGATGATTAACAATTTTTTCTGCCTCACCGGTTGTATAACCAACACCTGTAAAAGCAGAGCGGGCTTGAAATTTAGCAGACTCCTTGGACAACCCGGTGTGTAATAAAGCTTCAGCCGCAATTTTCGTAATTAAAATTGACAATGTTATTATAACAATCAGACTAATTAATGAAGCCATTTTTATTTAATGTTGATTACTAAATGCTTTAAAAAATAACAGGCAAATATGATAAATGTTCCATTTTATCGACTGCTAATGGCTAGTGTGGCAATACTGATTTTGACATCCCCGACGGACAAAAGAAGGTTTGCACATGCTTCCAACGTGGCCCCGGTAGTTACCACATCGTCAACCAGCAAAACATGATTTCCTTTTAGTTTTTGCCCGTCATGGATAGAAAAAATATGCTCCACGTTTTCCCATCTTTCAATTCTGCTTTTACGGGTTTGGGTTTCACTGGATTCCTTTCTCTTCAAAACATCCCGGTAAACAGGTTTGTTTAATGCTTCAGCCATTCCCACTGCAAGAGCCTCACTTTGGTTATACCCTCTTTTCCTTAATTTTGTAGGGTGAAGAGGTACGGGAACAATTACATCTATTTCACCAAACACGGAGTTTTTTAGGTAGGATCCGAATAACTTTCCCATTTCGCTGCATGCACTTTTATTACCCTGGTATTTCAACCTATGTATTAGCCCTTGAACCAAGCTCCCTTTAAAAAAAAAGTAAAAAGCAGTGGCATGTTCTATTCTCACCCTTCCCCAGAATATTTTTGACATGAGGTTATCGGGATCTAAATGAAAATTGGTTTTGGGAAGATTGTAAATACATTTCGTACAAATACAATTTTCTTGTTTTAAAAGAGATTCCCCACAGGAAAGACAATTTACCGGGAAAAATAAATTAATAAAGCTATCAATATAGTTGAGAATCCTATTCATTTTAGGGGCAATGCATTACAAGTACAGGTTTGCAAATTAACTAAAAAAATAAAAAAAGTAAGGAATTATATTTAATTTTACACAATAATAATTGTGCGATGAGAAAAACCATTATCATGTCTTTCGAGGAATGCAGCCCTTGCATTAAACGTTCCGCCACCAATCTATTCAAGGCCCTGAACCTTCCCGAAAAATCTAAGGACGAACTGGAAATTAAGATCAACCAGTACTTTGATAACCTCAACTACGATATTATAGCACCTTCTGCCGCCGGTGAAATGCACGAAATGATAGGAAAGCACTTGGACATTCATGCTCCTGACC
>CAZOSQ010000113.1:0-9255 GCA_964582245.1 uncultured Bacteroidales bacterium
TTTCAACCCGGACAAGGATTATTGTTTTTCCTTCTGCAGCCCATTCTTCAGCTTCATCAGCAAAAAACACAATTTGTCCTGTTGCAGCACCTGGTGATGCGGGTAAACCTTTAGCTACAACTTTTGCCATTTGAATGGCTTTAGTATCAAATACCGGGTGCAACAATTCATCAAGTTTATTAGGTTCTTGCTTTAATAAAGCAGCTCTTTCGTCTATTTTACCTTCTTCTAATAAATCAATGGCAATTTTTACCATAGCAGCACCAGTCCTTTTACCATTTCTTGTTTGAAGCATCCACAATTTACCATCTTGGATAGTAAATTCAAGATCTTGCATGTCTTTGAAATAATCTTCTAGTTTCTGCTGTGTTTCATTCAATTCTTTATATGCTTCGGGCATAATTTCTTCTAATGAAGGAAAATTGGATTTTCTTTCTTCCTCCGAAACACCGGCAAGTACCGCCCAACGTTTTGATCCTTCCAAGGTAATTTGTTGTGGTGTACGTGTTCCTGCGACCACGTCTTCACCTTGTGCATCTATAAGATATTCACCATTGAAAACATTTTCTCCTGTTGCAGCATCCCTTGTAAAAGCAACTCCTGTACCGGAGGTTTTACCCATGTTACCGAACACCATGGCTTGAACATTCACTGCTGTTCCCCATTCTTCAGGAATTTGGTTAAGTTGCCTATAATAAGCAGCTCTTTCATTGTTCCAACTGTCAAAAACAGCCAAAACTGAACCCCATAATTGCTCCCAAGGATCATTAGGAAAATCCCTTCCTGTATTTTCTTTTACCGCTGCCTTGAATTTTTTAACCAATTCTTTTAAGTCTTCCGTGGTTAAATCAGTATCTAATTCAACTCCTTTTTCTTCTTTTACATGTTCAATGATCTCTTCAAAAGGATCTGAATCTTCTTTTGAGACAGGTTTTAAACCCATAACAACATCACCATACATTTGGATAAATCTCCTGTAGGAATCCCATGCAAAACGTTCATTTCCTGATTTTTTAGCAATACCTACAACAGCATCGTCATTTAATCCCAGGTTAAGAACTGTATCCATCATACCGGGCATAGAAACCCTTGCCCCGGAACGTACAGATAACAATAAAGGATTGTCTTTATCACCGAATTTGGCATCCATTATTTTTTCTACTTCAGTAACAGCCTCTTCTACTTCACCTTTTAATAGTTCAACCACTTTATCTTTTCCTAGTTTGTTATATTCGGTACAGACATCAGTGGTAATTGTAAATCCGGGAGGTACTGGAACACCAATCAGGTTCATTTCTGCTAAATTGGCTCCCTTTCCACCAAGAAGATTCTTCATATCTGCCTTTCCCTCGGCAGTTTTATTTCCAAATTTGTAAACTCTTTTGACGTTTGACATTTTTATTTAAATTTAATATAAATTAATTGTAAGTGATTATTTTTTTTGAAGGCACAAAGATATTTAAAAAACATAAAAATTGACAAGGATTTCCTATTTTATTTAACATATAAGCACCTACTTCAAATTTATCTTTTTGTAAGTAAGATAACACGTGGTGTACATAATTTCAGATCGTAAGATTTAACATTAATTTAATATAAACTATCCCTGCCGGTCATTTATTTAACCCGGGTTTGGAGGTTCTTATTTAAACAAAATCTAAATAAATCAGCCCGATTTATTTCTTTTCCCTGCCCGAGGATGGAATTGTAATATTGAATTCCTTAAGTAAGCATTATCTAGATGAGTATATATTTCGGTTGTTATTATTGATTCATGCCCGAGCATTTCTTGTACAGCTCGTAAATCTGCCCCCCCTTCAATAAGATGGGTTGCAAAAGAATGTCTAAAGGTATGGGGGCTTATCGTCTTTTTTAATCCAATTTGTTCTGCCAGTTTTTTTATAATTGTAAAAACCATCACCCGGGTTAATTTTTTTCCCCTCCTGTTTAAAAATAATATATTCTCGCTATCTTTAAAGATAACAGGTAGACGATTTCGATCATGAAGATATAATTCTATTTCCTTGATGGCCTTGCTACTGATAGGGATTAACCTTTCTTTATTTCCTTTGCCAATAATTCTCATGAACCCCTCGTTAAAATAAAGATTTGTTAATTTAAGATTTACCAATTCGGAAACTCTTAATCCACAACTATATAAAATCTCAAGCATAGCTTTATTCCGTTGCCCTTCCGGTTTACTTAAATCAACCGCACTGATTAGGTCATCAATCTCAACCAATGATAATACATCCGGCAGCCTTCGCCCTATTTTTGGTAAATCAAGTAATTTAGCAGGATTGTTGTCCATGATATCTTCAAGCATCAAGAATTTATAAAAAGCTCGAATGCCGGAGACTACACGTGCCTGGGTACGTTCATTCACACCCAATTCATTGACCCACTTAATAAAATTTTTAAGATCTAAGGCGGTCACATCCACAGGTGATTTTTCATTTTCACCTTTACATTCAAAATAAGACATTAGTTTCGATAAATCCGCAGAATATGCTTGGATAGAATTTTCCGATAAAGATTTCTCTAATCGTAAATAATTTATAAAATCCCTCTCAAACTCTTTCCATTTACTCATATACAGGTTTGTTAATTAGAAGCATACCAACAATTTTAAAGTAAAAATAGCGTTTCCTGTTTATTTTTATGAACAAAATCCCCATTTTTTCATTTTGAAAGTATATTTTTGCGACTTTTTAAAAATCAAACCATAATAAAAATAAAAACTAGCTGGATTAATTAGAATTTGACCATGGTTTACAACATCGAACAAGGGTGAAAATTGAAGACCAAATTCTATATTGAACCAGTAATTTCTTTTTTACTAGAAAAAAATCATAACTTGGTGTACCTTTGATGAACTTTTAAAAAAATAAGAACTAAGGATATTGTTGACGAATTTTTGCAGGAGAATTTTATGAAAAAGAAGACCAAGATTGTTGCAACTGTTTCTGATTTAAGATGTGATGTGAATTTTATTCGCCAGTTATACAAAGCTGGTATGAATGTGGCCAGGTTAAACACTGCTCATCAATCTGTTGAAGCCACTCGAGAAATCGTGAGTAATATTCGAAAGGTCTCGGAGAAAATTGCGATCATGATTGATACAAAGGGACCTGAAATAAGAACAACCCGGGTTGAAGAGGATATTATCATCAAGAAGGGTGCTATTATTGAAATGAAGGGTGATCCAAATAGCACGAGTACCAAGGAAACCATTTTTGTAAATTACATCGGTTTCGTGGATGAAGTTCCTATAGGAAGCAAAATTTTAATTGATGATGGACATATAGAGTTCAGCATTAAGAAAAAAGAAAATAATAAAATTATTTGCTTGGCCCTTAATGATGGGGTGATCAAGAGTAAAAAAAGTGTGAATGTTCCTAATGCGAGTTTTAATTTACCGGCTTTAAATAATAAAGATCGGGAATATTTACAGTTTGCTATTGATGAAGATATTGATTTTATAGCCCATTCTTTTGTCAGAAATAAAAATGACTTGAAAGAAATTCAAGATATTCTTGATGAAAAAAGAAGTCGTGTAAAAATTATCGCCAAAATTGAAAATAAAGAAGGTGTTTATCACATAGATGAAATATTGGAAATGGCATATGGGATAATGGTTGCCAGGGGTGACCTAGCCATTGAAATACCCTATGAACGTATTCCCGGTATACAAAAGAAACTTATTACCAAATGTATAGATGCAAGAAAGCCGGTTATAATTGCTACCCAAATGTTGCACTCCATGATAGAAAACCCCCGCCCTACAAGAGCCGAGGTTAGTGACATTGCCAATGCCATTTATAGCAAAGCAGATGCAATCATGTTGAGCGGGGAAACAACATTCGGGAAATACCCCGTGGAATCTGTTAAAACTATGGCAAAAGTTGCGGCAGAAGTAGAAAAATCTCGCGGGGATATGCATGATACCCCAATGGCCATATTAAGCACGGAAACCTCTTCCTACTTAGCTAAATCCGCGGTTGAAGCTTCAATTCGCTTGAGGGCAAAAGCTATCATTGCAGATACCGAAACAGGAAGAGCTATCCGAAATCTTGCAGGATATAGGGGACGCAAACTTATTTATGCTCAATGTTATGACAAGCGAGTTATGAGAGAACTGGCACTTTCATTTGGAGTGTATGCTAATTTTATGGAACCTCACGAACAACATGAGTTTGTCATAAATACCTTGAATGCTCTTATCAATAAGGGTTGTATAAAGAAAACTCACCAGGTAGTTGTATTGGGTGGTAGTTTTGGTTTACACCATGGAGCATCATTTATAGAAATTAGCACCGCGGGAAAATTGCTTGTGAACAATAACCAGGTGACAAAAAGGGATTAAAAAAAACACGTATATCATCCTAATACGGAAAGTTTAAAAGAGTATTTTTATACAAGGGGATAGTATTAATGGAGCTATCCCCTCCTATTTATAATCCCTTACCTTGATTTTGTTATATGATCATCTAATTATTCATCAAATACACTTTCTATCCGTAATAAGTTTTTGAATGGAATTGGCCCTTTTTTAATCACATCCCAAAATTGAATCGAAATAATTTTAATTCTCTTTTAACGTTTTTAGTATTTATTGTCTTTTTATTTTATTGCTTATCATGTAAGAATAAATGACAATATTTTCCTAATTTTACAAAAGTGCAACTAATAATCAACATATTTGCAACTAATAATCAACATATTATTATATTTTTCTCTTCATGCAGTATCTTTTTATCACCCGGTTCATATTTCAATCATGAATATTGATTATGAACCTGTGAATGGAAAAATGGAGATCCTGATCAAAGTTCTAAAAGAAGATGTGAATATTGCATTAGAACATAAATATGGAATCCCCCCCGGGAATGATGATGAATTGAAGTTTTTAAAAGAATATATTGAAGAAAACATAGGTATTTTTGCCGGGCAAAAAAGAAAAACGATTCAATATGATCAATTATCAACTGATAACGAATACTATTGGTTGTCTTACAATTGCTATGTACCTAAAAACACTCGAAAAATAATAATAAAAAATATTTTATTCTTAGATTTACATTATGACCAAACCAATTTATTAATATTTTCCTCGAAAGATAAGCAGGAAGGTTACACGCTCGATATAAGGAACCAGTATGTTGAAATTGATACAAATAAATAGTAATATAAAAAGGATATTATTTGTCCTTTTCTTTTCCATATTTCTCTTTGCCCCGTGGATTAGTTTTGCCACGCATAATAGGGCTGGGGAAATCACTTTTGAACAAATTGAAGGATTCCGTTATAAAATCACCATCATAACTTACACCAATACAAAACCACCTTCAACCGGGCAACTACCTGCAGACAGGTCAAGCTTGCAGGTTTATTGGGGTGATAATACATATTCGGAAATACCGCGGGTGGATAAAGTTTATCTTGGTGATAATTTCCAATACAATAAATATGAAGGAGAACATGTATACCCGGGGCCCGGAGTTTATCAAATCGTGATGTCAGATCCTTACAGGAATGAGGATGTCTCAAATGTACCCACACCTTTAAGCACACTTTTCACCTTGAAAACTACACTTAATATAAACAACCAGCTAGGAAATAACAAGGCTCCCCTTCTTCTTTACCCTCCCACGGACAAGGCCGCTCTTAATCAAAAATTTATCCATAACCCTGGGGCCTATGATCCTGATGGAGACTCTCTTTCCTATTCAATTACATCAAGTCGCGCTGAAAATGGTATGGAAATTCCGGGCTACCAATTTCCCCCGGCAAGCGATTCATTGTACGTGAATTCCATAACGGGTGACCTGGTATGGGATAAACCTAGCAAATTAGGCACCTATAATATCGCCATGGAAATAACTGAATGGCGCATGGGAGTGGCTATTTCTCGTATTTTACGTGATATACAAATTGAAGTTGTCCCCGCTGATAATAACCCCCCGGTAAATAATGTTCCGGCAAATAGCTGTATCATTGCTGGAGATTCTATCAAAATACCCATAACCAGCAGTGATCCTGATGGTGATATTATTACCCAAGAAGTTTTTGGTGGTGCCGTTGACTCAAATCATATAAACGACCCGGCCATTTACACGCCACCCAGCGAGGGACCAAGTGTAACAGGATTTCTCAATTGGAAAACCAAGTGTTCTCATATTAGAAAACAACCTTACGAGTTTTTAATTAAAGCGCAAGAAGTTAATGGTAAAGAAGGTTCGGCCAAGCTCTTTGATCTTGATAAGTTCAATTTGACGGTCATAGGCCCACCAGTTCAAAATCTTCGTTCAGAATCTTTCCAGGATGGCATTCAATTGAATTGGGATCCCCCCGTTTGTGAATCGAATCTTTCTTTTTATAAAGTGTACAGGAGATTCAATAATGAATCCCTTCCAACCGACCCCTGTTTAATAGGAATACCTCCAAGTTCAGGTTATATGCTGATCCATGAAACAGAATCAGCTGATGTTAATTCGTTTTATGATAGTGACTCCACGTTAAAAAGGGGAGTTTTATATTGCTATAGAATTGTTCCCGTGTATGGCGAAATTAATCTAGTGGATGGAAAAGCTTCCGTGGAAATTTGCGAGACCCTTCCACCTGGAACTCCTGCTTTCACCAAAACAAGTGTTATCGAAAGCCACCCTACAGAAGGAAAAATTATGCTTGAGTGGATTATTCCTCATGAAAAAACTAGCATTTTACCGGGTCCATTTAAATACAAACTCTATAGGAAAGACACCGGTAATGATAATTTCAACCTGTTAAAAGAATGGGAAACGAATCTTATCAATGATTCCTCATACGTGGATTCAATGATAAATACAGTTAATTTTCCATATAAATATAAATTAGAACTTTATCATATTAATAATTCTCTTGAAACACTTATAGGATTTTCAGAGACAACATCATCCACGTTCATGTCCTATAAAGGTGCTGATGGTATTGTTAAAATTGAAATTATTAACAATGTCCCATGGCTGGATACGATGTTTGTTATCTATAGGTACAACGAAATTAATGGAAAATTTGATTCAATAGGATATACTAATAATAACTTCTATATAGATAAAAACCTGGTTAACCTCGAGGAGTATACCTACCGGGTTATATCAAAAGGCTGGAGAGAATATGATAGCATTTATTATTCAACAACCAATATTTCTCATGATCTCGTGGCTATACCTTTGGATACTGTTCCTCCATGCCCCCCTGTACTAGTTTTTGAATCCAGGTGCAAAGAAAATTTCAACCTTCTTTCCTGGACTAACATTGAAGATTCCTGTGCTATTGGAATTACCGGGTATAACATATATTATTCTGACCAGATTAACTCTAACATGAAATTAATTAAATCTATTAAAAATGGCTCAGAAACTAGTTTCACCCATATTCCAGAACTATCATTAGGTGCTTGCTATGCTATAACAGCATTAGATTCTTTTAAGAATGAAAGTAAATTCTCAAACCTTGAATGTATAGATTCTTGTTCTTATTATAAGTTACCCAATGTCTTCACTCCTGATGAAGATGATATTTTTGACTTGTACAAATCGGAGAATCTTCATAATTACGTGAAGGAAGTGGATATGAAAATATTTAATCGATATGGTTCATTGGTATACGAAACTACAGACCCGGAAATCAACTGGAATGGTGAAAATAAGAATACTAAAAAACTATGTTCTAGCGGGGTTTATTATTACATTTGTACCATTTACGAGAAAAGGATCACCGGGTCGCGGGTAACAAAAACTTTAACTGGTTTCATACATTTATATTCCAATAAAACACAATTGAAAAAGAGTGAGTAATGTTAAGAACGTGGACCTTAATTACCTCCTGTTTATTTTCCTATGTTTTATTTTCCCAGGATTTCTCATGTTCTATACAAGCAAACGTTTTCCTGGAAATACACCAATATGACAGTGCCCTTTCTTATTTAAAGTGTGCCCCAGGGTATGAAGAAAATGCAGAATTATTGAAAAATTCCGGGGATTGTTATTTTTTCTTGGAAAAGTATAACCAGGCTATTAATACGTATATTGTTGCAAATGAAATTAATAAGGATATCGGGAGTTATGGTTTGGCAAAATGTTATTCACGACTTAAAGACACAAATAATACAATTAAATACCTGGAACAGCATTTAAATTCAATCTATAAACATCCTAAAAGTTTTATAAGGATTGATCCTGATTTTTATTTCCTAACCAATACCCGGGAATGGGTTAACCTATGGAAAAAAGATTATTACACCGAATCAGAATTAATTATTGAAGAAATTCGATACTTAATAGAAAATAAAAAATTTTTTGATGCTCTTTATTTGGCAGATAAAACCATTGAATCTCAGCCAGAAACAGCAGTTTTGCATTTTCTTAGAGCACAAGTGCATCAGAATTTAAATGCCGCAAAAAATGCTGTTAAAGATCTTTCGAATGCCCTTGAACTAGAAAAAAAAGATGAATATTTTTTTCAAAGGGCAAAAATTTATAATGACCAGGGAAAAACCAAAAAAGCTATTGAAGATATTTCTTCAGCCATTCATTTGAACCCAATAAATATTTCATATTATCGTTTTCGAGCTGAAATTTTCAGCTATAGTGGAATGTACAAGGAAGCCATACAAGATATCAATGTTTATTTACTATACCATAAAGAGGATGCAAAGGCTTTATATTTTGCAGCAGGTATATATTTTAAATCGGCCGATTACTTAAATGCCCTGAAATTACTAAACAAGTGTATTACCCTGGATCCTGGCCAAAAGAAATATTACGAGATGAGAGGTGACACTTATTATGAAACAAAAACTTATAAATATTGTATCAACGATTATGCAACTGCCATAGACATGGATGGAAAAAATTCTTCTCTTCTTATCAAAAAAGGAAAAGCACACCTGGAATTAGGAGAAAGGGAAAAAGCATGCAATGACTGGAAAAAGGCCAAAGAATTAAAAGATTATTACGCGGAAGAATTTCTATGGGAATATTGTCAATGAAAATAAAAATATAGCCTTTTTTATTTTAAAAGGTATAAATATGATTAGTAAATCCGTTATGTTTTACTTATTTTTACAAAGAATTTGAAAATATGACCGAAAAAGAAATCAAAGAAAAAGCCATTATCGACCGGTTAAATTCAGAAAAACCGAACATAATTCTCGATACCCTTAAACAAATTCGAGATATTGGAAATGTCAGTTTATTACCCCACGTCCTGCAA
>CAZOSQ010000114.1:0-9065 GCA_964582245.1 uncultured Bacteroidales bacterium
CACTCAATTTAGCACCTTGTGCTTGCAATTGTCTTTTTTGTTCTTTCGCGATGAAAAACAATATATTCACCGGGGAAATACGGCTAACTCCTGAAGAAGCCGTAACTTATGCCCAGCAAATGGAAAAAAGTGGTGCCAATGCTATCTTCATCATGACCACTGTCAAATATGAATTTGAACATTACCTGGAAATGTCACGGGAAATAAGGAAAAATCTTTCTCCTGGTACCATGATGATTGCCAACGTGGGAGACCAGTCGTTTGAAAAAGCTCAAAAATTAAAAGATGTTGGTTACACTGGGGTGTACCATGCCCTTAGGCTTCGGGAAGGCCAGGATACCACCTTATCACCCGCGAAAAGAAAACAAAGCATCCGGAATTTCCAGGAAGCAGGTTTAGGAGTGGGCACATGTGTAGAGCCTATCGGCCCTGAACATTCCCACGAAGAATTAGCTCAATTGATTCTTTTCACGGCTTCTTTTAATCCTTCATACAGTGGGGCAGCCAGGCGGATTCCCATCCCGGGAACCGAAATGGCTAAACATGGAATGATCAGCGAACTGCGGATGGCACAAATCGTGGCCATCACCCGGCTTGCAATGCCGCGAACAGTGAAAGGAAATTGCACCCATGAGCCATGCACCCTGGGAGCCATGGCAGGGGCTAACCTCTTTTGGGCAGAACTGGGTGCGAACCCAAGGGATGTGTTAGCCAAGACAGAAGAAGGAAGGGGTGATACAGTAGAACATTGTGCAACGCTTTTCCAAGAAAGCGGCTGGGAAGTTTGGAATGGATCCTCACGGTATTATTAAAACTTCACAAAAAATTTTGGTCAAATAAAATAGGATATATCATTTGATTGATGTATTATTAAAAAGTTATGGTATGCATGAAAGATACCAATTAATTTTCATGCTTTGAATTAGAGAAAAAACTGTACTTCCCAGCTAATGTTATAAGAATTCTCACTATATTGGCAAAAAAATGAATTACCTAAGCCAAAATATTAAACATCTGCGAAAATCAAGGGGATTAACCCAAGAATCCCTTGCCAAAAAAATGGGTATTACGCGGTCGCTTATTGGTGCTTACGAAGAAGGCAGGGCCGAGCCGAAACTTCAAACCGTCACCTACTTATGTCATTTCTTTAACGTGAGCCTGGATACATTAATCAATAAAAACCTGGCTCCTGGCGGAACGCCCGAAAGTTACATAGATACTTGTGGACAACATTTGCGGGTACTGCCTGTTACTGTTGATAGAGAAGGGAATGAACTAACCACATTGGTCCCGGTAAAGGCATCGGCCGGCTATGTCCAGGGATATGGCGACCCGGAATTTATTGAAAACCTTCCTCGATTTGACCTACCCCTTCCCGAACTTCAAAGAAGCCGCACCTATCGGTTGTTCCAAATCAAGGGAGAAAGCATGCTACCTATTGAAGAAGGTTCTTACATCATTTGTGAATACTTGCAGGATTGGAATCATATCAGGAATGAGCAGTGTTACATCTTGGTAACCCTTGACGAGGGAATCCTTTACAAGCGGGTAATCAATAATTTGAAAGACGAAAACAGCCTGCTGTTAAAATCCGACAACCAAAAGTTTGCCCCTTACCCTATCCCGAAAAAACAAGTACTGGAAATTTGGAAAGCGTTAGGTTTTATCAGCTTCAACTTGCCCGATGGACAGCATACGATCATGGAAATAGATCAATTAACAGAAGTTGTCCTCCAATTAAAAAATGAAATAGCGGAATTGAAACGAAAATTGTAAAAGAAAAAGTTTTTTTAGAAGCTTTTTTTATTTTCAAACAACTAGCCCTTGGGTAGCCCTTGGCCTATCTTTTGTTTTAAAAAAAATGATTTACGAAATGTTAAATATTAAATGAAATATATATGAAAAAGGCAATAATAAGAACAAGTGGACTAATTTCCATTTTATTGGCAATGTTATTTGTAATGGCATGTAACTCTACCCATTATGCTTTTGATAATTGGGATAAAAATAATAATGACCAGTTAAATGACGAAGAGTTCATTAACAATTTGGAAACAACGAATTATATTAAGGAACACGATACCAATAATGACAGTATCATTGACGAGGAAGAATTTCACCAGATGGTATTTGGTGTATGGGATGAAAACGATAACAATGAGATCAGTAAAAGTGAATGGAAAGACGGTTATCAATATTTCTTTGAAAATTCCGGTTATAATTGGGAATTTAATGACTGGGATATAGACGGAAACAATCAAATCACCCAAGATGAATTTAGTGACGGATTCGAAGACAGCAGGATATTTGAAACCTGGAACCTTAATCGAGACGAAGGCCTAGATTACAACGAAATGGCATTTGGCCTATACAATACCTGGGATAGCAATAACAACGGGTTTATAGAAAAAGATGAATTTAAGGAAAATATAGAATTATGGGGTGTTTAGTACCCGGAACCGTAAAAATAATGCCTTAGGGGATGTATTTTCTATAAGGCATTATACTTTTGTACTTACAAATAGGAAAATATTCCGTGCATCTAAACCATGTTCGGCTTGTGAACGTTTTTTTTTAAGGACAACATCTCTAGTCACATTTTATACTGAATAACCAATAATCCACCTTTATACTTTCATAAAAATCCCACCCGGTATCCATTAAAAATACTTTTCAATTATCATTAGTGCCGGGGAATCAGTTTGATAAGCAATTTTTATAAATACTTTCTTTTAATTGAGAAAATACACTGGTTACCCCTAGGGTCTTGTCAATGATAAAGCGTCCTGACGTTTCAGCCACTATGCCGGGTTGAAGGTGAATCCGATGCGCTTTAATACATTTGACGCATCACTAGCTTATAAATTGAATAAATTAATTTTTATTTAAAAAAATTTAATATACTTTTGTAACTGTATTGGTTCTAAATCGGGTTCGTCCCGGTTGGATGAAAAGGGAATGCCGTGCGAATCGGCAACAGTTCCCGCTGCTGTATGCCCTGGTCCTGTTAAAAGGATCCGAGCTTTTGGCACTAAGCCACTATTATTCTCCAAGGCCAATTTCCTGGAGAATGGTCATCCTGCAAGTTCATTAAAAACGACCAGGAACCCTCCCTAGAGTTATAATTTAAGGGGGTAGATGGGAAGGCGTCAAAAGTGGGGGTAAGTCAGAAGACCTGCCAATACAACAGGTTTTTTATGGCTTTCGGGAGAAAGGTCATGGATCACGGACTTGATTTCCAACCTACAATCATCGTCTGCTGTAAAACCTGTTAAAAGGTGGCTAACGATGAAAAATTATCATTTATTTTCACGTGATGAATATTTGGGCATAAATGTCTCCTTATTCTACTGCCAGTCTTTTTCATAGCGGGATGTCTATGTCTAACTTAAAATAATCATCAAATGAAAAACAAGTATCTTTATCCTTTTGCAGTAATTCTTTTCCTATGCCACACTCTTTTTTCGCAACAGGCAGCAACCTTCGAAGAATTCAACCTGCCCCCGAACTCTTATTGGAACGGGCAAAATTCAACTTTAGGAACTTTCCCGGGAAACTTTTCCGATTCCATCTATCGTTTTCCTAACACTTACACGAGGGCAGATTATGGTACTGGTTTAATGGAATTATGGAGTGGATTCGCGATTTCAAGAATGAAAAATGATTCCACCGGTGATATTTCAAACCAGTACAGTGCCATTACAGGCGAAGGCGCCAATGGTTCATTGGCTTATGCGGTTTTTTATAACCCGGGGAAAGACACCATTCAATTAACAAAGAAAGCCAAGTTATCTTCCGTTCAAATAACCAACAGCACCTATGCCTACTTCACCATGAAAAACGGCAGCCTATTTTCAAAAAAATTTGGAGGTGAAACAGGCAATGATCCCGATTGGTTCCTTTTAAGCATTACCGGGATCAAGGACGGTGTAAGAAAAGACACTCTTGAATTTTACCTGGCTGATTTTCGAGACAGCGACAATACCAAGGATACCATTATATCCACCTGGCAAAATTTGGATCTTTCTGTCCTGGATACCGTGGATATGTTAGAAATATCATTATCTTCTTCCGATACAGGGCTATGGGGCATGAATACTCCTGCCTATTTTTGCCTTGATGATTTTGCAGGTACAAATTTTGACAGTTTGCCGGTTCCCTGGTCCAATTATATGAATGGGGCATCCAAAAGTTATGGTAGTTATCCCTCGATTTTTACGGACGGTAACGCCCGTTTTTTCAATGTTTACAATATTTCAGAATGGGCAGAATCCTGGGAGGGCTTTGCATATTCAAGCATGAAAGATGATACCACGCGCGGATTTATGAACCAGTATAGCGCCTTTCCTGCCGAGGGAGCCAATGGCTCATTAACTTACGGGATATGTTACAACAGCTCCGGCAAAGACAGCATTATGCTAAACTCACCGGTACAATTGTCGGGCATGTACGTAACCAATTCCACTTACGCATATTACACCATGAAAGAAGGGAACAGTGATTTCGGTATCGAACCGTTTGGCGCTACCTCGGGTAATCACCCCGATTGGTTCTTACTCACCATCAAGGGACTTAAAAATGGGCAATATACTGATTCTGTTCTTTTTTACCTGGCCGATTACCGGTTCAAAGAAGATTCCCTGGATTATATCGTGGATCAATGGGAATGGGTGGATCTTTCATCCTTGGGAACCGTGGAGATGATAGAGTTTTCTTTATCCTCTTCCGACATGGGGCCATGGGGTATGAATACACCCGCGTATTTTTGCCTGGATGATCTTAATGGAACCGCTCCAACCAACCTAGGAGCCAACAACATCCTTGCAAGCCAAGATTACAAGGTATATCCCAACCCGTTCAGTGACCATGTATCTGTATCTGCTACACGAAAAATTAGCAAAATCATTATCACGGATCTTACCGGCAAAATTTGTCATGAAGCCGTGATCAATAGTGAAAACCATATGGCTGTTACCCACCACCTTCAACCAGGTATTTACTTGTTGATCTTGCAAAATGATCAAGGAACATTTGTAGAAAAGATCATTAAACAATAATATAAGTAGAACCGGCGCCTTTGCGCACCAACATCAATTGAAAGATAATGAAAGAATTATTTTTATTCACATGGATCCTATTCCTTCTCCAGGGTGGGATTTTCGCCCAATATGCACCAGCGGCAGGAGAAGCTGGTTCTACCGCCATTCATAAGGATAGTTCGATAATACAAGGCTGGGCAATCTCTTGCGAAGTAGAAAGAGGATTTATCCAAATATCGGACACCGCGAAAGAAGATGGAGGATCAAACCGGGTATCTTCCGGTGAAGCCGCTTTTGCAACGGGAATTGCCAACGGTTATACCGTGAGTTTAGGAGACGGGGGCAATGCTGTATTAACTTTTGAATCGCCAATCCATAATGGACCGGGGGCGGATTTTGTTGTTTTTGAAAACGGGCTCTCCTCGGGAACCGATCCAATTCAATATTTCTTGGAACTGGCTTTCGTGGAGGTGAGTTCCAACGGAACTCGTTTTGTTCGATTCCCGGCCGTATCGCTTACTCAAACCTCAAGCCAAATAAACGGGTTCGGTTTCTTGGAACCGGTAAACCTTTACAATTTGGCCGGTAAGTATACCAAAAATTATGGAACCCCTTTTGACCTGTCAGACCTGGTAGATAGCATGGAGATCGACCTTGATAACATTACCCACGTAAAGGTGGTCGATGTAACCGGGTCGTTGATCCCCAATTTTGCCTCTTATGACAGTAAAGGCAACATGATCAATGACCCCTATCCTACTCCCTTTGCATCCGGGGGATTTGACCTGGATGGTGTGGGAGTTATCCATATTGACAAACCCACGGTAGTCAACAAGGAAAACCATCTTCAAAACATCTTTTTATTCCCAAATCCCGCTGGCAAGGGACAACCATTCAACGTGGTTGGCCTAAAAAAGAACTCCACTTATCACCTGTATGATTTGCAAGGAAAAACCTGGTCTAGGGGCAAACTAGACTTGGGCATGACCATCGAAGCCCCAGTTAATACAGGAATATATATCATTGAGATAAATACCGGGGATAAAACATCAAGAAAGAAATTACTTGTAACCGAATGATAGTAAGAGGATTCATCATATTATTTTGTTTGTTTTTGCTCAACCCTTCTAGCGGCCAATCTCTTAGTGATACCATTCACATCCATGAGGTTAAAATAATATCGAGCGAGCCGTTATGGAATGCCGGGCTGCAGGTTACACGGGTTGATTCCCTGGCTTTAGAAGAAACCAACAACAATTCAATGGCAAATCTTTTGGCGAACCACACCCCGATCTTTATTAAAACATACGGGCAAGGGGGAGTGGCCACGGCCTCATTCAGGGGAACCGCGGCTTCCCATACACAGGTACAGTGGAATGGTATGAATATCAACTCCCCTATGCTGGGTCAAGTTGATTTTTCTCTCATCCCGGTTTTCTTTATCGATGACATTCAATTATACCCGGGAGGCAGCTCATTAAATAATTGCAGTGGTGGACTGGGGGGATCCGTATCTATCAACAATTTACCCGATTGGAATAATCAATTCGACCTTTCCCTTTCAACTAAGTATGGATCGCTGCACCAAACCCAATCATTCTTGAAAATCGGTGCGGGCAACCGCAAATTACAATTCCGGGTCAGAAGTTTTTATGAATATGCCAAAAACGATTTTAAATTTTACAGCCAGGAAGATAAAAGATGGCAAAAACAAGAAAACGCAGAATATACACGATTAGGTACCATGGCCGAATTTTACGCCAGGATTAAACAACGTCATTATTTATCTATTATTGGCTGGGGAAATAAGGCTGCAAGGAACATTCCACCCCTGTCAAACTTTTCTGCCTTGCACCACGATGAATACCAAGATGACATGGATCTTAGGGCTAACCTACAATGGAAAACATTGTTACCCAAGCTTAAGATCTTTTTCAATTCAGGACTGGCTTACAATCACATCAATTATTTTGCCGGTGATTCTATCATTTCAAAACAAGATGAATGGGGTAACCCGGTAAATACCTTTTACAAGGTAAACCATGACGCAATCAATACCTATTACAGTTTTTCAAACCAAGTTTCCTCTACTTATTCATTTTCTAAAAAATGGGTTTTTGAATATAGTATCTATTCTAATTACCATGATGTATCCTCCAAGGATTTAATTCCTCGAACCGACACCTGGGCAGGGCATCGTATCGTGTACACGAAAAACCGGATGGAATCGGGGGCAAAGGTTTCCCTGGGCAGTCAATTATCTGACCGACTCTCTGGAAACTTCATGGTAAAAAAAGACTTGGTAGATAAAAAATGGATACCAATTATTCCATTCCTGGGATTAAAATTTGACTGTTCCCGGGAAAAAGACGGTCATTTTTATATTAAAACGACCCTTACCAGGAACTATCATTGGCCCACGCTGAATGACTTGTATTGGCAACCCGGCGGTAATGACACGCTGAAACCAGAAAATGGATACTCGGGTGATATGAGCATCCATTACTCCGGTCAATTCGGGAAGCTTGATTATCATGCTTCTTTAAACTCTTATGCTTCGATCATTGACAACTGGATTATATGGATGCCCGGGGATTTTGTTTACTGGAATGCGAATAACCTGAAAAAAGTATTTGCCAGGGGAATGGAAACTTTTATAAAAATATCCACCCGGGAATTCCCGGTCAACATTACCATGCAGGGTATGTATGCTTATACAAAAACCACTAACTTGGCGAGTGTTATGAATAATGATAATTCTTTGGGAAAACAACTGGTATATATCCCTGTTCATTCCGCTAACATGCTATTCAAAGCTGAAAGAAAGGGTTATAGCATCTTGTATACCGGTTATTTCACGGGAAAAAGGTTTACAAGTACAGGAAATGATAGAAATCATGCCTTACCAGCCTATTACTTGGCTTCTATTTCTTTAGAAAAAAAAATAAGAAAAAAAGAAAACACCTTTTCCTTTTCATTTTCTATAAACAACTTGTTCAATGTTTCCTACATTGCGATACGAGAACGGCCCATGCCAGGTATCCATTATCATCTCAGCCTTAAAGTAGATTTTAACAAGACACGACCATGAAAAGATATATTATCCTACTTATATCAATAATCCTTATTTCTTGCGAAAAAGAAAAAATTAACGAAACATATAACTTTCAAACAGGAGGAGTATTTATCTGCAACGAGGGAGTGTACTTATCGGCAAACAGCTCATTATCTTATTACGAACCCGGGGCTAAAAAAATATACAATGAAGTTTTTTACTCGACAAACAAATTTTCCCTCGGGGATGTGGTTCAATCCATGATGATCCAGGATAACAAGGGATACGTGGTAGCAAATAATTCGGGAAAGATCTATTGCATAGATTTGAATACCTTCGAGTACCTGGGGAAAATTGAAAAGTTACCTTCTCCCCGGCATATACTTCCAATTGATAAAGACAAAGCTTATGTTTCTTCCCTTTCCAGCCCATCCATTATCATTATTAATCCTACCACCTTGAAAAATACGGGGACGGTTTATACCGGTAAAACCACCGAAAGCATGGTCTATTGGAATCAACACGTATTTGCCACCAGTTGGTCCTTCGAAAACATAGTTTGGAAAATAGACACACGCACCGACCAGGTGGTAGATTCATTAAAAGTAACCAAACAACCTAATAGCATTGTAATAGATAAAAAAAACAAATTATGGGTGCTTTCAGATGGTGGATTCAAGGGCATTGCCGGGGGGCAAGAAACACCTGTTTTGACTTGCATTGACCCGGTCAACTTTGAAATTGAAAAAGTCTTTGAATTTCCCAATCCAGATGGATCGCCCTCGCATCTAAGAATAAACAATACCCTGGACACCCTCTTCTTCTTACATGGAAGCTGGACAGGGGGATACCAGGATGGTGGGGTGTATAAAATGTCGATTGATGCCGTTAATTTACCCTCATCACCCATGATCCCCGAGGGTACTCATTCATTTTATGGCCTTGGAATTCACCCGGACAATTCTAAAGTT
>CAZOSQ010000115.1:0-8950 GCA_964582245.1 uncultured Bacteroidales bacterium
TCCTGAATCTGTCACTATAGAGGTTGATTCTGTCCCACCATGTGATTTAGTATTTGAATGGAGAGACAGCGAGTTAATGGGAAATTCATTGGAATATTATATCGCGAACAAAGAAATGTTTGCCCGTAAGGGAGCGTATTCAGACGGTTTTATTTCTTTTACCTTGATCAATAGTTTACCTGAAGTGTATTTAAAATTCCCCATGAATTTCGAGGATTCTTTCACAGAACCTGTTTATGCAGAATTTTCATTGATGGGTAATTTCATTAGAAATGGAAAAACTTCTGTTAAAGCGGATGGTTATGGTACTTTAAAATTACCCGGTGGGGATTACCCAGGTGTCATGAGAGTCCATGTAAAAGAGAATGTAAGTGATTCCATGACAACAGATTGGTTGGGTGATACGGTAAACATGGTTACATCTAACTATATTAATGAAGTTTACTTTTGGTATAAACCGGGTATTCCTTTCATCTTGTTTTCATTAAGTAGCTACACTTCTAGTTCCGGCTCAAGTAAATATTTTTATTACAGGGGTGATATAACAGGGACGACTAGTATTCAAACCCACCCATTTCAAGGAAATTTATTTCCAAATCCTGCCGAAGATTTTGCTTGGATCAATTTTACAAGTAAAAAAGGTGGATTTGTCAATATCTCTATTTTGGATGTAAAAGGTGAAAAGGTAATTGATCTAACTAAAAATGTCAAACCAGGTTTAAACCAAGAAAAAATTGATATATCCAAGTTACCTGCCGGTATATATATCCTAAATCTTAAACTAGGTAACCAAAAGGAGGTTTTTAAATTAATAAAAATTTAGTAGTATTAAGGGATGATTTAAAACAATTACCAAGATTTACTACAATATTAAAATTCGACTTGGATATTATTTTTTTGTAATTCTAAAAATCTTATCTTTTCCCGGGGGACAATTACCCCGGCCATCACAATTGCTCGTAGTTATATATAATTCTCCATCCGGCCCCATGATGGTTTCTCTTATACGTCCTAGTTCATCTTGGAAATAAACTTCATGCATCACTACTATATCATTCCTGATGACTACGCGATGTAAATGGCGAGACCCCAGGGTTCCAATAATTAAATCGCCTTTCCATTCCGGGATTGAATTACCAGTATATATAACAGCGCCTCCAGGTGGCACAGCAACATCCCATGTAAGGACAGGTGGTAATAAACCATTCTTCTTTTCACAACTATAAATAGTTGGCCACCCCAGGTTTTCACCTGCCATAGCCACATTTACCTCATCGTGTCCTGTTCGGCCTAATTCACCGCTTGGTCCATGATCTACCACCCAAAGATAATTGGCTTCGGAAGGATTAGGCCAATCCCACCCCTGGTTGTTTCGGATTCCTAAAATAAAAACAGGACTTCCTTTTATAGGATTATCTGCAGGAATATCTCCTTCCGGTGTTAATCTTAAAATTTTACCATTCGGGCTATGCGGATCTTGGCTTAAATCAGGTTGGGTTGCATCACCCGTACCTACATAAAGCATATTGTCAGGACCAAACTTAACCCTTCCGCCATTATGAAAAGATGCGGCTTTAATATTTCCATAGATAACTTTATCTAATTCTGCACTTAACCCATCTGCGGATAACTTCCACCTTTCAACTTGGTTCATTTCTTCGCCATCTTCATTTCTTGTTACATAAAGGTAAAAAAACCTATTTTCTTCGAAATTTGGATTTAATACAATACCCAGCAATCCCCCTTCAGAAGTAGATCCTGTTTGAACACCCACCACTGGTTCAGGAACAAGGTCTGCTTTTCCCAGGAAATCTCGCACGAGACGAAGCCGCCCAGGCCTCTCGGTCACAAGCAAATCACCATTGGGCAGAAATGCTATTCCCCATGGAACTTCCAAACCTGAAACTATTTCTTCAGCTTCAACAGGAATCTCTCCAGTGGGCCCAAAACCATTCTCAACTAGTTGACAATCACTCCCTAATTCTTCTTGACTTGTCGATTGATTACAAGCAGTGGCAGAAAAAAAAATAAAGAAAACTATGAAGGGGGCAAAATTCAACGTGGGTAGGTGTAAATAAGAATTGCACATAGATCCATTTTTATTTATTTAGTTAAAAATATTGACTTTTAAAGTTACATAAAGATTCAACTTACTTTTTCTGAATCAACACGTGTTTTAAATCTCCTGTAAGGCGATCGGGATAAGGATGTGTGGGGGGGGGTATTATATCAACCGCAACAACTTTATGTCCTTGATCCCTTAGTTTCCCGGGAATAATGCTTTGCCCGGTACCCACATCTAACAATTTTAAAGCCCCTCCTGTCATGATTTCCGTCACTGGAGCTAAATCATGAATGTCACACCAACCGCTTTCCGGAGCACCATCCTCAACTCCATGCCACCCGGATTGGTACATTTCCTTCAGGGTTTCATCATCAATACTGGGACAAAACTTAAACCCACAGGTATTACAACTTACTATTCTATATTTCCACTTTTCACCAATGTCGGAAACTGCTCCCGAACATATTCTACAATGAACTTCCTCGTTCATTCCATGGTATTATTCATAATGAATAACCTCGACAGGACAACTATCCGCTGCTTCTTTTATCTCCTCTTCATTTGAATCGAAATCAGCATCTTCTTTTACAACTGCTATATCCTCCAGTTCAAAAACATCGGGACATAAATCTGAACAAACCCCACATGCTGTACATTCTTCATCTATCCAAACTTTTGTAATTGCCATTTTTTATAAGTTTTATTTGTTTTTGAAATTATGTTTTATCACAATACAATTAACAGTATATTCAACAAAAAGTTTAATTTTCTTATGGGAAGTCATGATTCCAAAGAATATACGAAATCATTTATTATTCTTTTATTTTCCTTCATTGTTTAAATACAACTTTAAAAAATATAGTGACCTGGTTATCCAGTTTCAACAAAGAAAAAGGGAGTAAGATCCTACTTATAGAGAAAGATTCTAGTTCTAATTGCTTATGCCCGGAAAATATTGCTTGTTCATCTTGGATATTGCCAATTGCGGATAATGTTATACCTTTCATTTCACCGGCTATATTAATTAATCCCGTGGCCTTTACAAGCAAGGGTTGCAATATATTTTCCCTAAAAACAACTTCATTCATCTTATATTCTATATACGGGTAAGAAAAGTATCGTAAATAAAAAGGAGCCAAAATACTAACTAACCCATTAGGACTTTTAACCGATCCAGCGTAAATCCTAATGTATAATTCATTTATAAAAAAAAAGCTGCTATCCTTCACTCCTATTAAATGACCTTCCAATTCCGGGAAAAAACATTCCCATTTACCTAAGCTGGATTCTCCCCTCACGTATATGTCAGAGGATTTCTCATCCAAGACTAAGGTATCCTGGGAAAAACTCTTTAAACTCATCCATTGAAATAGGATAAACATATATAATACCAAACCTTTTCGCATGAATTTTATATTTAATTGAACAACAGTCCAAGAAGTTATATGTTCCAAGAATGTACATCATAATTTTAGTTTTTACCAAAAACTACAGGCAATAATTATTGCAGAGTCCTGTTATTGAAATGAAAATACAGGAAGAAAGATTAGATGAGGGAGAAAAAACCAGGAATAAATCACAAGTATTTATCTTATTTCAAGGACAGCTACAAGGAATGTAGAAGGGAATTTCTTTCAAGAGGAAAAAAATTAAGCAAGCTTTACAAGTATGTAAAACAAAATAAGTATAAGATTCCATGTAAGAATAATGACGATCTCAACGTGGATCTTTGCCTGGTCTCTAATAAGAAAAAACCGGCCAATCACCTAGTATTAATCACCTCGGGGCTTCATGGCATAGAGGGTTACGCGGGTAGTGCATTGCAAAACCTTTTGATGGATGAATTGATAAAGAACCCGGAGCTTCTTAAAGAAAATGACATTCTCCTGGTACATGCTCTTAATCCTTGGGGTTTCAAATACAACCGACGAGTCTCCGCCAATAACGTGGACATTAACCGTAATTTTCATGTAAATCCTGATTTTTTCAAGATACAAAATAAAATCTACGGGAAAATTAACCACTTGATAAATCCTTCCAAAAAGTTTTCCGAGAGTATTCCTACTTTAATTCAATTCATTCTTATTTTCCTAGCACTAATTTTTCGATTTTCAAGAAAAATGCTTGTTCAAGCAGTAGGAGAAGGGCAATACGAACATGAGAAAGGTATCATTTTCGGGGGAAAAGATTTCGAGTATCAAAGAAAAATAATGGATGACATACATGATAAGATTATAAAAAAATACAACCACGTGTTTGTTATTGACCTGCATACGGGATTAGGCAAAAAAGGAAAATTACAGGTATTTACCGCTCCCGGCGTGCATGACAAAAGGATCATTAAACTTGCTGAAAAATTATTTAACCCGCATGTTTTTGAAGGTGGCTATAATCAATTTTACAAAGAAAAAGGATCATTTATTGGTTATATGCATGAAAAATCAGGTAAGACCAAAACTTGCATACCCTTGGTCTTCGAGTTTGGTACTTATGGTGCTAACAGGATAAGTGCCATTAAATCGATACGTACAATAATAATAGAGAATCAAGCTTTTCACATTGGACTAAAAAATGAAAAAGACAGGCTAAGAGTCCAAAAAAGTTTCAAAGAGATGTTTTATCCCTCCAGCATTTCATGGAGAATGCAAGTTACAAGACAATTTCATTCTTCTGTTTTGAACTTGCTAAACAATATTAATAAGGGTATAATTAAAAATTATTATTCGAAAAAACCTCCTAAAAAATGGCTTTGTATTTTTGACTTTGGCTTCAAAAGAGCAAGTTAATGTTAATTCACCCATGTACTTTCCCTCTTTAAAGCAATATTTTTTAAGTATGTTATTTTTTGATTATAAAAGATGTTTCTTTCCTCTTTTTTACAAGCAGGTATAGCAAGAAAGATTTAGTGCATTGTACACAACCCAATTTCCCTTGTATTTTTTTACCAGTAAAGCATCCCCATTGTAACCAGTAACCACGAAAGAAGGTTTTTCATGCATCACCAAATGGATTTTCACTGGTCCCTGTATTTTTTCAAAGTTCTGGGTAACTAAAATAGGTTGTTTTCCATCCAACTGCCATACGGTGAATAACCCGGCTTTAAAACCAAAAAAAGATGTGGTATTCATTGTAATAACACCTAATTTCACCTTTTGGGACAAGTCATAAACTTGCAGTTGTTGGCTGCATTTATGATTAATCCATTCTCCCGGTGAAAATCCTAGTTTATCATACGCAAAATCCTCGAATTGTTCCTGGACAACCTTATAAGCCATTGTTCCTTTTGTTTTTTCCAGCACTACCTGTTCAATTGAATCATTTTGATTTACCTGGTTAATCAATTTTACCCCCATGTATGTCGGTACTGCGTATAAGGCTTTAAATTGATCATCAACATCTAATTCAGCCACCAGGAAAAATCGTTCACCATCTCCTGACCAAATATCATTGGTAATTTTGCGAGGTAAATAGTTATCCTCATTCCACTTGATTAATTCCTCATGGCTCGGAACATATTTAGCCATAATTTTGAGATCCTTTATTTTTACTACATTCGTATTTCCCAAATGATTAAACACTGCCACTTCTTTTCCAATAACATTTTTATATAATTCATCTATTTTAGATGTATCTATGCTCCCGATGGCAGCGATATCATACTTTTCCCCTATAGTTTGCACTTGTCCCTTTAAAATGAAAGGATCTACTTTTGTTTTTAATACCAAGTATTTGTGATTGGTAATAAAAGCAAATTTAAAATTAACCAGGTCATTATTAACAGGGTTTAAAAGTAAACTATCCAGGTAATTTTCGAATTTTTTTTCTTTATCAAAATAATGCAGTAGTAAATGGTCAAATTTCTCCTGGAGCAGGAGCGCATCTTCTCCTTTATCATATTTAAAACATGGTAAAAGAGAATCCGGGAAGTTTGAAAAGACACCTTTCATTTCCCTTTTTTGAGCAAAAAGTGGTTTATCTTTGAAATAGTAACATTGAATTTCGGTGAAAATATTTTGATTTTTTCCAGGATCCGGCTGATCAAAACCTTGATAATATTTTATTTTCCTGTAACTGGAATGGAATAACTTTCCACCCCAAATATGAAAATCAGTTTGCATTGTGCCTGCAGGATCATCATGTATGATATGGATTGCCCGTACATCCCCTGTATTGGTTTCCTTAATCAATTTCAACTTATAAGATACGGGGCCTACATATTTGGTATACCGGGTGGTATCAAAATTCTCTGCATCATAATACCTTAACCTATCCTTTAATTGTTGCACTACATGGTTATAAGCTAATAAAGCACTGTCTACATCGGTGGTTTCAAATAATGAAGAATCGATGGAACTTAAATTGTTGATGACATCTTCACACTCCCCATTTGATTCCTTTTTTTTTTCCTGTTTATTTTCACTTTGGCAAGAAACTAGAATTGATAGTATAATTACGATAAAAAATAATTTTCTCATACCGGTTTAAGGTTTTAACCCGGGTAACCCAGGTGTTAATTACTAGAAATAAGTGAATATTGGAACATGAAGAACCACACCAATTATTACAAAGAATTAAAAAATATACGTGAAAAACGAACATTAGGTTATGAAATAAATCCAAGGATCTTCCTGTTAACTTCTTAAAATTCATTGTTGGCATTACTAAACCGGGCTTTTAATGAGAACAAAATAAAAAAAACGCTGTCACCCAATATTTCAATCTTGTAACAGCGTTTTTTTTGTAAAAATTGTTTACCTAATATCTATTTAAGTTCACCACATGCAATAGGTAATGTTACATGTGCCGGAACATCGGGCAATGATTTCACGGTTTCCGGTAACATTGTATCTTGTTGCACTCCGTGCACGTATAAAACAAAATTACCTAAAGTTATGCTATCTAAATTATATTTTTCTTTCAAAGAATTTTTTAAAGACTCCATGGAAACCGCTTGCTCATACGTGTAACTACCCGTTGAATCGGCCATAGGATATGTATTTGCCTTAATTTCCAAATTCACCGGGTTATCGTGTAAAGGAACCATTGTTATACCGGAAAAATCCCGTGTTTCGCTTAAATCCACGTAACCATCGTTATTTTTATCGGAAGCAGCTGAACCACACGCGGCTTCTTTGCCATCCTCAAATGCATGCAAATGCTGTAAATGCATTATACCGGGTGGCACATTGTTCACTTCTCCCTTGATTCTTAAGCTATCACCATCTCTTTCTATTGTGAACGTGCCAGAAGCATTTCCCTCGTATGCCTTCATGTTCAAGGGCATTAATTCAATTTCGTATTTTTCCTTTTCACCTTGTTGTCCAACCGGTTGCTGGCAAGCATTACCAAAAATTAAGATCACGTAAATAAAAACCAGTTTAAATTTATCTTTCATAGTCCAGGTTTTAATGTTAAATTTTATATTATTTATCTCATAAAGAGGTAACATAGTTAGACATGAAATAGTTTAACCAGTTCTTCCCCGGACGAAATTAAATTAAAAAAGCTGCACATTCCTGTACAGCTTTTTTATTATTGTTAATCATTGTAAAAAAGAAACTTATTTATTATTAATATCTGTTTCTTTTCCTGTTCCATAATAAATATTCCGAACTAATTCTTCGCCAGGTGATACATCATACCAATTGACATAATTGAAAGGAGTTTCAGGATATTGGTTAAATGAAGAAGTAGGATAATTCTTATCCTTGGTGAAATCATTTACATTTTTTTGGTAACCGGAACCATTATTAGCTAAATCGAGATCTAATTCTCCATTCTGGTCAATATTAACACCAGCTATTATTTTCGCTCCACTTCCTTTACCATTGACAGCATGGATAGTAACTTTAGGAGGATTAGTTGCATCATACCCAGCACCATATTCCTCAACATAATAATTATCAATCAAGCCCAAATCAGTTATGTAACTATTATCAATAGAAATTAACGCCTTAATTCCCTCCGGGTAAATGATTTCATATTCTGGTACAGAAAGTGCTTGACCTGTTTGGAACAGAGTATCTCCATCAACCAAATCATCAGCATAAATTTTTCCATCTTTAATCCTGGCGTAATCTCTCAATTGAATTGTTGATGTAATTAAATTTCCAAATTCAGAATCTGAATAATAGCTATAACTAACAGAAGGGAAATATAAAAATCCTGTTCCCCTTTTGATTATGTAAACATTATAATTAACATCAAAATTAATGTCAAGAATAGCACCTGTTCCTCCCAAAACATCCAGGTCAATCGTGGGAGCAATATCATAAGTTGCTCCATTACTAAAAAGATTATAATCAATGATTTTTCCTTCACTTACCTCAACCCATAATTCAGACGTATCTCCATTTACCCCCGGCGAAAAAGGAATATAAAAAGAAGTGTCTTTTCCATTATAATACCCTGCTCCCCCGTAATATAAATCTATTTCACTATTAGCCAAGGTTTCTGGAATCGGTTTAAAACCAAGCTCTAAACCTGACCCTGCTGCCGGGGGAGCATCAACTTCTACCCAGGCACCTGGTACAGGCTTAATGGATGTCGGTGTATAACTTGTAGAATAATAATAATTTTTTTCAACTATTTCCACGCTATAATCATCTTTTAGTTCTGCCATTTTAGCTTTCGTATAAATCTCCGGATACCGGATAATTATATCATCATAACCTTCATAGTTGACCGGTATAAATATTTCATATCGTCCTTGTTCGTCAGTTTCACCAAAATATTCAACTTTTACCCCATAAAGTCGGTTATTAATAGCCTTGACCTTTAAACCTGCGGGAACTGTATCCTTAGCTTGCCCATTGGTGTAATCCGTCTTAATTAAATTTTGAATTGACTGACTCCCTTATATGTTCATTTTTAATTAATTAATGA
>CAZOSQ010000116.1:0-8947 GCA_964582245.1 uncultured Bacteroidales bacterium
CAGAATAAATAAATGACTTGTTGTCTATGATGCCCTGGGCGGGTTGATCAGCTACCTCAAAGGTTTCTTCTTTGCCGCACCCGGTAATTATAATTAAAAATATAAAAAATGAAATCAAAATTCTTTTTGCCATTTGCATGTTCAATAATGATGTTTAAATAAAAATAGTTAAAAATCTTTAATATTCATAACAAAAGGAATGTATTTAAGTTATGTTCTTTTTCTTGTAAATGGTTAATCGAGATGAATAAAATTTCTTTTTTTTAAAATTATCATTCAGAATTTTAAATAAATGAAAATAATTTTGTAATATTGCGGCTCCAAATTTTAAACTTGAAAAAATTACAATAATGGACTTAATGAAGGCTGTTGAACAGGAATTAATGGTAAAAAAGGATTTCCCGAATTTTAAAGCAGGTGATACCATTACCGTGAGTTATAAAATCAAGGAAGGGAATAAAGAGAGGATACAACAGTATAGGGGAGTGGTTCTTCAAAGAAAAGGATCTGGGATTACTGAAACTTTTACTGTTAGAAAGATGTCTGGAAATGTCGGGGTTGAAAGAATTTTCCCATTATCTTCCCCTTTTATTGAAAATATAGAGATCAATAAAGTTGGTAGTGTTAGAAGAGCAAGAATTTTCTATTTTAGAAGTTTGACCGGGAAGAAAGCTCGTATTAAAGAAAAAAGAAGATTTAAAACAGGAGAATAGAAGAAAGAATAAAATTAAGCATGATTGTAAAACCACGATAAATGGCTGAATCCAAATGGGTTCAGCGAAATTAAAATAATCATGTAATGCATTTAACCGTGGATATTATTAAAATATTATTTATTAAAAAAAGCTGGTAATTTACCAGCTTTTTTTCTTTTAGCTTTATCCTTAAAGCTTGAAATAAATATATTTAAAACCATTGCATTCCTAAACTAATCCATATCTTTCCAAGATAATTTTTTCAAAATTATATCATTTATCTCTTAATCCCCGGTTAATTTATCTTCGCTGCTTTTTGTTTTGCCTCGTTTATAATGGCATTTGATTTCTGTGCAGCTTCTTTTTCAATGTTATCAGCTTTGGAATAAGCTTCATCCCGTATCTTTTTGGCAGCTTTTATGGCTATATCCCTGGTAAATTTAGGTTGTTGGTTAGCCTTTTTTACAGCCTCATTATATGCATTGTCGGCTTCTTTCCTAATTTTATCAGCAGTTTCCTTGGCGGTTACCCTTACACGTTTTGCTTCTTGTTCAGCCTGCTGTATTATCTTTTCAGCTTCTGCACTGGCTTTTTCCTTGGCCATATCAACCTTTTTTTCAACTTCCTTTTTAACCTGTTCCTTAACTTGTTCTTTAACATCTTCCACAACGTCTTTGGCACTTTCTTTCAAGTTGAGTTTTATTTGTGGATTAGAAAAAGATCCAGTTAATTCTCCATGTATAAATAAGTTTTCATTTTGGTCAACATTTAATCCTAATTCCTTTGCTTGGGAAGAAAGTGTGCTTATGGCTTGATTAGCAGAAGACCCTAATGATGATCGAGGCATTTGTAATCCAAGATCATAATCCATGGTTTGGTCTATTCCTTGACTTCCAATTAATTCTAGTTTTGAATTACCAAATTCTGCTGTTACGGGATCAGTAAGCGTAATTCTCCCCTCTTTAATCTCAAAACTTGCTTCAATATCATCCAAGTTAAGTTTGTCAAAAGTTTTTGTATTTAAAACTTGACCTAATTCCTGGAAAGTGGTTGAGTTTTTAATCACTATATTATTAGAACTAAAATAGCCTTTACCATTCATGGTATTTAAAATGGGTGATAATTGTTGATCTAAAATGGCATCAAAATCAATATACAAATCAATTTTACCCTCCGCATTTCCTGCTATTGGAGCTAATTGTTTAACAGTGTTGAAAGCGACAAAAGTCATCGGGATATCTATATTATCCATATCAAGTTCATAATGTACTTTAGGTAATTTTTCCTTGGCATGATAACTCCCATTCATTAACATTGTACCTCCAAGAAGTTTCATGTCAAGGTTATTTAATTTTGCTACTTCTTCCTTAATGGCTATCCCTCCTTTTATTTTTTCAATCACGAGATTGTCATAAACCATTTTATCAATAGTTGAATATAAAGAAAAATTAATATTACCGGGCACCTCAAATACTGCCATACTTGCTGTATCAGGTTGCTCTATTGTTTCTTCTTCGGCTGGCATCAATTCATCCACGTTGATCATGGAAGAGTTAAATTTTAAATTCCCAGACACGATTCCGTCCGAAAATGTATAGGGTATAAAATTGGTCATTGTACCGGTCAAGTGAAAGTCGGACTGGCCCATGTACATGTCAAATTGCTTTAGATCCAATTGTTTCGGGGAAAAATACATTTCCATCCTATTAATTTTAACAGGCTGTGGTATATCGGGGGAATTATACTCAATATTTTGGCATATTAATTGGCCGTCAGCTTTAAATTGTTCATATTGTTCGTTTTCTATCATAGACATCTTTCCACCTAATTCTATATTGGCTACTATTAATCCTTTTACCGTAGTTTCATCCAGTGGTATGACATCTGCGAAACTCCCCAGGTCTATTTTCGCATCTATTTTTCCTTCAACTCCTGGGTCACTCATAGGTGTTCGGATTTTCATGACCAAATCAATGGGATTATTTCCAAATTCTATATGAAATTGGTTAATATCCACTTTCGTTTTATCTTCATCCACACCATCATAATTTACATCAACATCAATGTTTATATTATTCGCAGATTTAGGTAAATCAGGGTATTTAAACATGGCATCTTTTACTTTTAATTGTAAAGATGCCGAGGGCATAATCTCTTGGTATTCATTATAAGTTCCATTTATACTTCCCTGTAAAACTAATTCACCTTTTGACTGGATATCTTCAAAATCTTTGGCATAAATAGCTGGAACCAAAGACAACAATGATTTAAAATTAGTTTCACCAGTTTTAAAATGAAGGTCAACATTAACGTTCTGGGTATCTGGCATGGAAACTTGACCATCAAGATTTAATATCAAATCATTCAGGGTGAATTTGTTCTTATTCAAGGTAAAAATCATATTCTCTAAATCAGCGTCCAAGTTTATGTAGACATCAAGTAGGGCATTGTTTAAATATTTAATACCCTCCATTTTAACACTAACTTGTTGGGTAGTAGTTTCAAGGAGCAAGCTTGTGAAATCTTGAGACAAATCACCAGATAATAAGAAGTCCATGTTTTCCAGTGAAGCATGAATTTCTGAACTATCATCCTGGTAGTAAATATAGGCGTCTTTAATAAGAAACTTTTTCAAAGAAGCCTTAAAATCAACCGGATCAGTTTCGGTTGTGTCAATTTCTTCCTCTTCGACCGATTTGGCTATATCCCAGTTTGTTTTCCCTTCTTTATTAATTAGGGCATGAATAATAGGTTTTTCTATAAGTATTTCCTTTATCTTAATGTTCTTTTTTAAAGCAGAAATGATGTCAACTTTTGTTGCAAATTTATCAAACTTTATGAGCGTATCATTTTTAAAATCATCAATGCCAACCACATGCATACCTGTAATTGCTACATATAAATTAGGAAATCCTTTCAATAAGGATAATTGAACATCATCAAAATATACTTGTGCATTTAAATTACTATTTAATTGCTCCTTAGCGATTTCTTTAATCTTTGGCTTAAAAATGTATGGAAGTATAATGATTACAAGTAACAAGGCCAAAACTACAATCCCGACTATTTTCAAAAATTTTTTCATATGTGCATCTATTTATTGGGGTGAACAATGATATTTAATTAAAGCATTAATTTTTTCAATAATAATTTATTTCAATATTTGATAAACGTATTTTTATAATATTTATAAAAAAATATAAAGACTGATTTTAAGTTTTAAAACTATGAAAAAAAATGATTAATTAAATATATTTATTGGAATTTATTATGAATTATTTTAACGTTAAAGAGTTAAAAAGGTCTTTTAATATTTTATAATTTATATTCACTAATAATGAGGTACAAAGTTTAAAAAAAAAAAGAAATATTATTTCAAAATATACAGTTTAATCATTAACATTGCAAGAAAATTATTTTATATAAAATAATAGAAATATTTTTAAAGCATTAACCATCTTTATCTGCAACGGATCCGGTGAAAAAATTGGATAGAAACATCATATTTGTCAAATTTCTTTCATATTTACCCACTTCGTTCTTGAGAACGCTGTGCTTAAGGTGTTTGAAAAACATGAATTGTTTCATTGTAACTTTGAGCAAAAAAGTTTAAAATGGCAACAGTAAAAAGAGAAAAAAGACCATTATGGTCAAGCCCATGGGGATATAGGGAAAGCTTTCTATTTGCTTTTCAATTGTTGATTATAGGAATGACAATTGAAATTATTTCCGGGGAGAAAGGAGTTGGGGGTTTCTCATGGCCAATAAATTTATTTTCGATAATAGCTTATGTTGTATTGATTTTTGTTATTTATTTTTCTTCAAAAAAATCAAGTTTTTTTCGTTGGATGAGCAGTTTGCAGGTTTCAGTCAGTGCCATCGTATTAATGGGACTACTTGTTCTGATGATGGGGATGATCACACAAGATAACAGTGCGAACAGACCTTTTATTCTAAGAATGACAGGTTTCTCACATGTTAAATCTAGTTATCCATTCTTATTTTCCCAGGTTTATCTTGTAACCGCTTTGAGTTTTGTTATCCTTAAACGCATTCAAGGGAAAATGAATAAACGGAATATTGCTTTCTTGGTAAATCATGTAGGGTTATGGATGGTTTTAGTTTTTGGATATGCTGGTTCCGGTGATATTTCCAGGTTATCATTATATATTTACGAGAATAAGAGTTTTAATAACCTGGCGATAAACAATGAAACCAAGGAATTACTAAAAATTCCATTTGAATTGAAATTATTAGATTTCTCAATTATTCCTTATCCCTCGAAATTAGGTGTTTATAAAGTAAAAGAAAATAAATATATTAACCTGGACATTGAAATGAATAGGTTTTCTAATTTTAATAAAGTTAAATATAATAATTGGATAATTCATCCCAGGTATTATCTTCCCAATGCTCAAAAAACAGGCGATGGTTTCGTGGAATCTAAGAAAGAAGGATCTGTTCCTGCATTGAACCTGGTAGTGAAACAAGATGATAAAAATTTAAGCTATTCCGCTTGGTTATCTCCCGGGAATTATCGAGTGTCTCCCGAATATCTTTCATTGGATAAGAATAATATTTTGTATTTATCAGATCCTGAAGTAAAATCTTACATATCAAAAGTTGTGCTTAAAGATAATGAAGAAATAAAGGACACGGTAACTATAGAAGTTAACAAGCCTTTAGCTTACAAGGGATGGAAAATTTACCAGTCTAGTTACGATAATGAAAAAGGGAAATGGTCTGACGTAAGTATTCTTGAATTGGTAAAGGATCCTTGGTTACCTTTTGTTTACCTGGGAATTTTTCTTTTGATAGCTGGATCTTTTTATTTAATATGGGTAGGAAAAAGAGAATAATATTATGGAATTGATAAGCTTTAAAGCATTTGCAATATTATCCATTGTTTTTTGGGCCTTGGGAGGGATTTTTCTTTTTATTTCCCCGGGTAAAAGTTTGTATACTTTACTAGGAAAGATATTAATTCCCATGGGAATAGGATTGTTTTGTATATTTTTAGTTGATTTGTGGGTATCACTGGAAAGACCTCCTTTTAGAACATTGGGAGAAACTAGGTTGTGGTATGCCGTTTTCTTGTCAGCAATCAGTTTCTCGGTTTACTTAAGGAATAAATATACCTGGTTCGTGGCCCTTGGGTTATCCATGTCAATCCTGTTCTTAATAATTAATTTAATTAATCCTGGAAATTTTGATAAAACTTTAATGCCCGCACTTCAAAGTGTTTGGTTTATCCCGCATGTAATTGTATATATTTTTGCCTATGCAATTTTAGCAGGAGCTACTTTAATTTCTATATATGCTACAGTTTTTCCTTCAAAGGCCCATGAAAAGGACATGGTATTACTTGCTGACAACTTGGTTTACATGGGGTTCGGGTTTTTAACCCTTGGCCTTCTTTTTGGAGGACTTTGGGCTAAAGAAGCCTGGGGACATTACTGGACATGGGATCCCAAGGAGACTTGGTCTTTAATTACCTGGCTATTTTACTTGGTTTATATCCACATTAGGTTAAAAAACAAGAAAAACATACGGCTGGCTTATTGGACACTTAATATAACTTTCATAATTCTTTTGATTTGCTGGTTTGGAGTTAATTATCTTCCATCTGCCAGGGAGAGTATCCATATCTACGCGGGATAAAAAAAGGGAAAATACCCGTGATTGCTTTAAAAGGTGTAAATAAGAAGAGGCTGATTATACAGCCTCTTTTCAAAAATATTTAAGTGTATTCTTTTATTTAGTTTCAGCTTGGCCCTTGATCGTGATCACGATAAGTTTATCTGTTGTAAAACCTTCGGCTAATTCGTCAACCCTGAATACCCCTTTTATTCCATCAACAGTTTCAAAAGCGTATATATCACCTACTTGAAGATTTGTTGCTTGTGATGCCGTTAAATTTTGGGCTACATCTACAATTTGGGAATCATCGTTCGCGGGAATATTATCAAAATCAATAGTAACAGGGTTTTCGGAAAATTTTGTCGCATTAAAAACTTCCCATTGGCTATAACCATTGTTTATTTGGCTACTAACAGCATCCGGTGCTGAAATAACTGCATCTGTAATATAGTAATAAACGAAATCACAGGATTGTTGTAAGGATATATTGGCTTCAGCTTGCTGGTAGGTAAAAACGGTACCATCTTCGGTGGCGCAATTGTTTTCTGTTGTACCAGCTGAAGATGCTACTTCCAAGGTAACATTATGAGTTTCTACGTTTCCTTGTTGCACGGTAATGGTCACGTTTTCCTCGGCTGTTTGGCCATCCGTATCGGTAATAATGAACTTGTAAATATATGTACCTGGATTTTGACTGGCTAAAAGAATAACGGAATCTTCATAGGTATCATTGGGAATATCTGTCCTTGGAAAGCCAGTTAAATCAACATCCTGTTTAACAATATTAAATTGTTCCAAATTATTGTCACCAGGTTCAGCAAGCCAATGAAACATCAAGCTATCCCCGGGACTAACAGTTGCATCGGCTGTAATTGCATTGCCATTTAATAAAGAAAGAGAAGGTCCTTCGTTATCTCGTTCACATGTTGTAAAAGAGAATCCTATAACCAGGATTAATAATAAATTGCTAAATTTTTTCATTTTCATCATTTTTAATTAGACATTATTGTTACTTTGAAAAACAACAGTTCATGTTAACCAGTAGTTCAAAAAAGATGAGGGTAAGATGAAGAGAAATGATTTCCCGGGTCAAAGAGTTATAATGATTGATTATTTCTCTCTTGTTTATTAATGGATATATACGGAAGCTATAATATTCCTGGTAAATAATTACCTTTGTTTTACGTTTAAAATTAAACTTCATTAAATAGTGAATTCCAGGAAACCAAGAATATTGGCAAAATCAACCATGTACAAAGAGAAACTACCCTTGGTAGAAGATTTCTATACCATTCAAGGCGAAGGGTATCATATGGGGAAAGCGGCGTACTTTATTCGCGTGGGCGGATGCGATATTGGTTGTAGTTGGTGTGATACAAAATTTTCATGGAGACACGATCTACATCCCTTGGTACATGTGAAAGATATTGTTGAAAAGATTGTGTTCCATAAGGCAGATTCGGTAGTTGTAACGGGTGGAGAACCTACTTCTTATGACCTGGAATATTTATGCTCGGAATTGTCCGAAAAGGGGATTAAAAAATTTTTGGAAACCTCGGGAGCTTATCCTTTGACAGGAAATTGGGATTGGATTTGTTTATCTCCCAAAAAAAGAATACCACCTTTAGAGGAATTTTATAAAAAAGCAAATGAATTGAAAGTCATTATTTCAAGTAAGGAGGATTTTGAATGGGCCGAGCAAAATGCGAATCTTGTCAATGAAAATTGTTTGTTGTATTTACAACCGGAATGGAGTAGGTACGAAAAGATAATAGGGGATTTAGTTGATTACGTGTTATTAAACACGAAATGGAATATCTCGTTACAAGCTCATAAATTTATGCATATACCTTAAAGAATATGAAAAAAATCGTGATTTTATTATCTATAATAATCTTAACGGTAAACTTGTTATCGCAGGATTCAAAGTATTCGGTTTCCTCTGAAAAAGCCATAGAACTATATAAAAAAGGTATAAACTCTTATGTGGCCCGAAAATATAATGAAGCTGAAAAAATGTTTTTAAAAGCCATTAAGAAGGCTCCTGAATTCGTTGAGGCTCACCTTGTTTTGGCCGAAATATACTTAGATACTCGTGAATACGAAAAATCTATCGAATCATTCAAATCAGCATTTTCTATTGACGAAGATTTTTTTCCTGCTGGATATATCAGTTTGGCAAAAATCGAAATGAGGACGGGAAAATATAAAGATGCCGCAAAGCATATTGAAAAAATGCTATCTTTTCCTGATTTAACTGATGAAATTAGGAGGTCTGGTGAAAAGTTACATGAAAATGCAAGTTTTGCAGCCCAAGCTGTAGATAATCCTCGTTCATTTAATCCCATTAACATGGGTGATAGCATCAATACCAACCTGGATGAATATTGGCCGAGTTTATCCGTGGATGGACGCACTTTTGTTTTTACTGTCCGCATACCGGATAATGGATCTGTGGCTGGATCCCAGGAGGATTTCTACATCAGTCATTGGCAAGATAGTGGGTGGGCAAAAGCTCATAATGCTGGACGCCCTTTGAATACAAGGGATAATGAAGGGGCGCAATCACTATCGGCGGATGGAAAAATAATGTACTTTACAGCATGTAATCG
>CAZOSQ010000117.1:0-8890 GCA_964582245.1 uncultured Bacteroidales bacterium
ACGCTTACGGTAACCAACGGGGGATGTTCCTCGGTTGCCCATAAAATCGTGGACATCACGAAACCCTTTGACCTGGTGTTTGTCCTGGACCAATCGGGCAGCATGAATACCAAGGCACCGGGTTGCACGGACAACAAGTGGCGACAACTGGAGAATGACGTAACCATGGTAGCTGACCTGTTGGAGGAATGTTACACTTCGCCCAACGACCGGGTGGGGATGGTTTATTTCAGCGATAATGTTTCAAAATACACCTATAACGGGCAAGATATGTTTGGTTTGAGCAACATCGGTATCTTGACAGCCATGAAAAGCGACCTGTATAGCCGGGAACCGCTCAATTGTACCGCACTCGGTGCAGGACTGGAAACAGGATTAAGCATGGTTCCGGGGACGGGAGACAAAGCCAAAAAAATACTCCTTGTTACTGATGGCATCCAAAACAGGGATCCCATGCTGGTGCAAGACGGGAACAGTTTTATCATGCAAAACAAGAACAGCGATCAAGGGTGTAACCGAACAGGTACGCCCAACCAAACATCGAACACGAACATTAATAATTCCGAAACAAAAATATATACCATTGCCCTTGGAAACAGTCCTGGAGATTACTACAAATTACTCCAGGACATGTCCGAATCAACAGGAGGTATTTTTTTTAATTCCGGGGACAGCACATTTGAAAAGAAACAAGCTTTCCTGGAACAGTTCGTGAATATCCTCTCCGAAAACTCTCCCCAATTGGTGGATTACAAGACCGGAACCTTATCTAAACAAGGAAAAGCTATGTATAATTTTCCAGTCAATACCAGCGCTAAAAAACTAATCCTGGTCTTATCGGGCGAAACAAAAAAAGATGTCAATGGCTTATCCCTCTATTACAAGACAACCAATAATGGTGACCTTCCTCTTCCCTGCAGCAATACCGGGTCTAATACCAATTCAAAAATTTATGCCCTAAAAACGCCCATGGTATTGAACAACAGAAATTTTCCTTTAATGGAAAACTATAAAATCATGGTAAAAGGGCCAAGAAACAAGAAGTATTCCTTGGCCGTCATTGCCGATGACCATCCCGTGGAATATGAATGTAGTATCTCCAATTCTTTAGTTCGTGCCGGGATGCCTATCCAGCTAGTGGTTAAAATCAGCCAAGATAAACGTCCCGTGACCAACGCGGGGGTAACAATCGATATTTATAAACCCGGTGCCGACATTCGACAGTTGATGTCCGAATATTCAATATCTAATTTTCGACCCGGCAGGGACAAGATACTTGCCAAGGATAGGATGATCGTAACAAAATACAAGGAAAAATTCCCCGTGATCATGAAAGACATTGAAAAGGAAGCTGATATTAAGTACTTCATAATGATGAAAAACAAAAAAATCCGGGAAAAAATAAAGCCCGTGAAATATACTGTAACATTGAAACACGAGGGAAATGGAATTTACAAGGGGAATTTTAGTGGGACTGATATTCCTGGAACCTACAAGGCTACCTTCCGGGTAAATTATAAGCATGGAAACAGTACCGTGAAACGTGAAAAAACATTGTACGCGAGGGTGAAACCTGCGGGCACTTCTTTTACAGCAGAGGTAATTACCCAGTACCTGCAGGATCAGCAAGTTATAATCCATGTACGTCCCGAGGATCAATTCGGTGAACTCCTGGGTCCCGGGAAAGGAAACATGTTATCCATAAAATTAAGAAACATGGTTATTGCCCCGGTCAGGGACAACCTGGATGGCAGCTATACTTTCACGATCCCGGTAAATGGGGACAAATACCAAGTCTGACTGGATGGGAAACCCATTTATTCCGGCGAAATAAAATCAACTTTCGAGAGAAAACAGGCTGATCAAGATACCTTGAAACCCGGGAAGGTAGAAGTGGAAAACACCCGGGAGAAAGTTTCCAAGAGCGTGATCAAGCAATACCGGAAAAAAACCAAGAAAAACGTGAAGAAAGGGAATATTCCTCCCATTAATTATATCCACGAATAAAATTTATTAATCCCAATTGCCATGAAAAAAACAAAAAATTTACAATTACTAATTATCTTGATAGCTATTCACGGGTTAAATACCGCGTGGGGGCAGTTTGTTGAACAAACCGGCATCATCCTCCCGGGGGTTTACTCCGGGGACTGTAGGTGGGTGGATTACGACTCAGACGGGTCCCTGGACATCATGATCACCGGCACCACCGGTAGCCAGGACACCACGGTCATTTTCCGTAACAATGGTAATAATACCTTTTCTAAACAATCCTTGGATCTTTTAAACATGTCTTATAGTAATATTGAGATTATTGATTATAATAATGATTCGCATATGGACTTGTTATTATCAGGTAGGTTTAACTCTAATTACAAGACTATTTTATACAAAAGTTTAGGGGGGACTAATTTCCAACCTCTCTCAAGTTCAAATTTACCCAATGTGGGTAATGGAGATAATGCTATTGGGGATTTTAATAAAGATGGGCAAATAGATATTTGTCTAACAGGTTTTGACGGAAGCCAAAATATATCCAAATTATATAAAAACAATGGAAATGAGAGCTTTTCGGAAAATATTTCCTCCTTAGAAACAATTATACAAAGCTCTGTTACTTTTTACGACTATAATCACGATGGATACCCGGATCTTTTAATGTCAGGTCGTTCTTCTGGACCGGTATCAAATCTTTATGATAATATAACGAGTACTTTTAACTTATCGTACCATGACCTTCCTGGTACTGCATCGGGTCGCTCAATATTTGGAGATTATAATTGTGATGGTAATCCAGATATTCTTATCTCAGGTTTAGACGAAACTACTTCTCAAAAAACTGAAATATATAAAAACCATGAAGGTTCTTTTTCTAAAACAATAAATTTGGTAGGACTGGAATCTTCTGATGGAGCATGGGGAGATTATGATAATGACGGGGATTTGGATTTGTTACTATCAGGTAATACAGGAACTAGTTACATTTCAAAAATCTTCACAAATAATGGTGACGATACTTTCACCGAGAATTCGGGTATAAGCCTAGAAGGAACATGGTTAAGCTCAGTTGACTGGGGCGATTACGACAACGATGGTGATCTTGATATCCTATTAATCGGTCGTAACAATTCAAACCAAGCCATTGCCAAAGTCTACAAAAACACGACTACCACGGTGAACACCCCTCCATCGGCCCCATCGGGTTTAACGTCATCGGTTAACAACAAGGACGTGGGCCTGAGCTGGAATCCGACAACAGACGATCATACTCCCTCGCCGGGATTGACCTACAACATATACATGGGCACCGAACCGGGAAAGGCCGATATTGTGTCGCCGATGTCAAATTTGTCCACGGGCAGGAGGTATGTCCCCAAGGTGGGCAATGCTTATCACGTGTACCAGGACGACACCATCAAGAACCTGTATTTTGGCCAGTACTACTGGAGCGTCCAAGCCATAGACAATTGCTTCCTGGGGTCACCATTTGCACCGGAAGCGACCTTTACCATTCGACCCGACGCTTCGTTTACTTTGCCCGCCAAATATTGCCCTCATGCACCGGTTGCCATTACCTACACGGGCGATGCCAATGATACCGCCCAGTTTAGTTGGAACTGGGATGGCGGGATCCTTGTAAGCGGCAGCGGGACAGGTCCTTACCAGGTAAAATGGGATACCCCCGGCACGAAAACCATCACGCTCACCGTCACGGAAGCAGGCATCTCATCTATCATGCACCAGGAAGATATCACCATCCTGGACGTGAATATTTCCGGGCAACCTCATGCGTCAGTGACAGTTTGTGAAGGTATGGACACAACACTAAGTATTACGGCAAACGGCCACAACCTATCTTATCAATGGGAAGCAAAAACACCGGGGGGTGACTTTGCTCCACTAACAAACACCATCATCTATTCGGGAACACAAAACAATAAAATGGAGATATCTGCCATCCCACTGTCACTGGACAACCATGCGTACCGTTGTATCGTGACCGATGATTGCGGTAATACCGACACCTCTATAACATCGACCTTGTCCGTGAATTCCGTGGGCATTACCATCACGAGAGAACCCAGTGATACTTCGGCTTGTGAAGGTACCGATGCTTTCTTCAACCTGCTCGCGGAAGGTGCTGAACTATCCTATTACTGGCAGGTCAATTCCATAACCGGTTTTTCTAATTTGGTCAACTCGGGTGCTTACCAAAACGTGAACACCAACAACCTTTCCATACCAGGGGCAGCAGCCTTGTTAAACAACACGGAATATCGCTGCATCATAACAGGCTCCTGTGCCTCACCCGATACATCGGTTACCGTAACACTTTCCGTGATGGACAACCCGGAACCGGTTATAACAACCAACGAAACATTGTATGCTTGCACAGGCGATACCATCCAGGTGGAAGTAACCGGGACATTTGCTTCCTATACCTGGAGCACGGGTGATACAACCAGGCAAATTGATGTGACTGAACCGGGCTCTTTCACTGTCTCTGTGACTGATGAAAACAACTGTCATAACATTTCTAACCCGCTCGAGATAACCGAGGATATTATCCCTGCACAAGAAATATGCCTGGTGACCATTGATGAAAAAACGGGTAAAAACATGGTGGTCTGGGACAGGAGGAAAAGCCTGTCCATTGAAAAGTACATGATTTACCGGCAGGGAAATGAAGTTAATGTCTATAACCCCATTGGAGAAGTGTTTTTTGACAGTACAAGCATCTTTGTCGATTCTGCCTTTAACAACGAGCGAAGGGTTGGATTCTATAAAATTCTGGCCATTGATACCTGTGGTAATGAAACCGCGTTCAGCAAATATCATAAAACCATCCAATTGATGTATGATGGTTTCACCAGCGGGGTAAACCTGCTCTGGAAAGCTTACCTGATAGATGGAGACTCGGTAGGGTTTAAAAGTTACATCATCTACAGGGGGATTGATTCCCTGTTCTTGGAACCTATAGATACCTTGGCCGGTAATGAAGATTCTTATATAGATGATAGTCAAATAGCAAAAACAAAAACCGTTTATTACAGGATTGCCGGTATAAAGAAAGACGAGTGTTACCCCGGAAATCTATACAAATCTAATAACGGACCTTTTTCCCGCTCTCTATCTAACCTCGAAGATAATAGGCAAAAAGAAACCACTGTTTCCAACCAGTTCTTACATGTTTTCATTTACCCTAACCCTTTCAATGAAAAAGCCTTTATAAGGATTAATGAGCCTATTGGAAATCAAGGAGTAATAAGGGTGTTTGATTTGTCCGGGAATGTTGTTTTCGAGGATCAAATTGAAGGAGTATATTATGAACTTGACCGTGGAAAATTATTACCAGGTATGTATGTTCTTGAGATCTCCGGAAAGAAAATATACAGGGGAAAATTTATTGTTGAATGATTTTTGGATAATGATATTAAATCATAAACCTTTAAATTAAAATGACGTAATATATAATTTAAAATTCTTGAAAAATAGATATTTCACGGGTTCTTATCCAATACTAAGAATAAGCATAATATAATAGAAATATTTTTCTTAAATAAAAGGATATTTTCTTATTTTTGCCTCCACGAAAATGGTACTAAATATATATTGTATATAACTAAAATAGATTATCATGAGAAAATTGATTGTTGCCGGTAACTGGAAGATGAATACAAACCTGGAGGAAGGTATTAAATTAGCTGAAGAAGTGGAGAAAGCTTCTGGTATACAGAATGTAGAGTTAATTATTGCCCCTCCCTTTACTCATTTGACAGAAGTAAAAAAAGTTCTGAATAATGTAAATTTATCTGCCCAGAATTGCGCATCAGAAGAAAATGGAGCCTATACTGGAGAAGTATCCGTTGATATGATAAAATCCACTGGTGCATCCCATGTCATTATCGGTCATTCTGAAAGAAGAACTTACTATAAGGAGGACAATGAGACCTTGAAAAAGAAAGTTTTGCTTACAATAAAAGCAAATTTAACTCCTATTTTTTGCTGTGGGGAACTGTTGGAAGAAAGAGAAGCCGGGAAATTATTTGAAGTAATAAAAACTCAAATAGAAGAAGCCGTTTTTAACTTGAATGAGGAAGACTTTAGAAAAATTATCATTGCCTATGAACCTGTATGGGCAATAGGTACGGGTAAAGTGGCTACACCTGATCAAGCCCAAGAAATGCATAAATTTATTCGCGATCTCGTGGTGGAAAAATATGGAGAAAAAGTTGCGGATGATTTAACGATCCTTTACGGGGGAAGTTGCAAACCCTCTAATGCCAAGGAAATTTTTGCCAATCCTGATGTTGATGGCGGTTTAATTGGTGGCGCAGCATTAAAAGCTGAAGATTTTATAGCGATTGCTAAATCTTTTTAATCATATTAAATATTACTATTATAATGAAGGCGAGCTTGATAAAGTTCGTCTTTTTTTTTAAAAGATATGAATTACAAGGAAATTATTATAAAACTAGTGGATGATGACCAGGAAGTGATGGAAGTGATAATGGCTCACTTAGAATTACATGGATTCGAAAGTTTCGTTGAAATGGGGGATGTTCTAAAAGCTTATATTATAGAAACAGGTTACCAAGATGAATTTAAAGATAAATTACCTCACCAGTACAAAGGAAAAATTGAAAATATAATAGTTAAAGAATTAAAAGAAAAGAACTGGAACGAACTATGGGAAAAATCATTTGAACCAGTTATTATTTCAGAACACTGTGTTATAAAGGCTCCTTTCCATCATTTAGATAAACAATTTGAACATGAGATTTTAATAGAGCCAAAAATGTCATTTGGAACCGGTCATCATGCAACTACCTTCCTTGTCATGGAAGAATTATTATCAATGAATTGTGAAGATTTAGAAGTACTTGATTTAGGTACCGGTACAGGTGTATTAGCCATTTTAGCATTCCAGAAACATGCAAAGAAAATTACAGCAGTTGATATAGATAAATATGCCATTGAAAATTGCCAAGAAAATTTTAGCAAAAATAATTGTAAAAATATAAAGGTTATTCAAGGAGATATATCACATGTCAGTGGTGAATACAATTTAATTTTAGCCAATATCAACAGGAACATATTATTAGATTATCTGCCGCTCTTGAATAGCAAATTAAAGGATGGAGGAACATTAATATTAAGTGGAATATTAATTGAAGATTATATGGCAATAAATGTAGTAGCCCAAAAGGAAGAATTATTACTTGAAAAGAAAAAAGAAAAAAATAATTGGCTTATGCTAAAATATAAAAAATAAATTCCTTGCAGAAAAGAAAAATATCAACTAACTTTTCATGCCAAATGGAAAACATAAAAATATGGTAAGGCATAGTAGAATTTTAATTATTTTCTTTTTTTTATTTTTAATACCATCTTTCTTATTATCCCAAAGAATTAAGAAATTTTCGGAAGAAGTTCATTTATATCCGTCTGAGTTAAAAAATTTCTTAGGCCCTAATTTAAATCAGGATGAAAAAGACTTATTTCAAAAATTCGAAGTATCATGGGACACTGCTAATCAAACATCATTGTTTTCGGAAGATGAAAGAATGAGAATTATTGATATTTCTAATAAACTCCTAAAACGAAAAGCAAGGGCAGTACCCCATTTCATTGAATATATGACAGTAATTTTGTCATTCAAAGAAACAAGTACTGAAAAAGAAAATTATGACCAATGGGAAAAGGGATTCAAGCAATATATAGATAATAAGAAGATAACCCTTACCAGTCTTAGCGAATTCATGAAGATATCCATAGATGTCTTAAACCATAATTATCTTTATCAATCTTATTCTGTCGAGTGGAAATCTTTATCAAGTAATTATTATTTTAAACTTGAAGATGATAATTTAAGGATATATTTTGATGAAACTGATCTTGTTTGTTATTCTAAAAGAGATAGTGTTCATATTTATAATACAAAAGGTTACCTTGATCCTATCGAAGTAGTATGGTACGGTAGTAAGGGCGAAGTTACTTGGGAGAGGGCCGGGTATGAGAGAAGCCAAGTGTATGCTGAGTTGGGAAATTATTCTATAAATGTAAAAAAGTCTTATTATGATGCCGATTCAGTGAAATTCACCAATAAGAACTATTTTAATGAACCTTTAATGGGTGTTCTTACAGAAAAAGTGCAAAATATAAGGGAGCCTGGATATGCTAACTATCCAAAGTTTCAGTCTTACCAGGTGAATTTTAAACTTGATAATATTTATGATAATATTAACTACACGGGTGGTTTATCCATGGAAGGAGCCAAGTTAATAGGGTCTGGTAACCAAGAAGAAGATGCTTGCTTGACATTTTTTCATAATGAGAATAAATTTATGTCTGCCAGTTCCAAACGCTTTATTATAAAAGAGGATAGGGTTGCCGGAATTAATACTTCCATTGTTATATACCTGGGAAAAGAGGATTCTATTTACCATCCTGATTTGAAATTGGATTATCGTGTTCATACCAATGAACTTTCCTTGTTAAAAACCAATAATTTTACCTCTAAAGCCGCTTATTTTAACTCATATCATAACATAGATATGAATTTTGAGCAACTCTATTATATTATAGGGGAACCTCGGCTACATTTTAGAATGATGCAAGGATCAGCCATAGGTAGAGCGAGTTTTAAATCTTTTAACTATTTTAATTATAGGGATTTCGAAGAATTGCAAAGGTTGGATCCTGTTCATCCTTTGTATGCTCTAAAGAAATTTTCCCAAAAATTTGGATACCATCAATTTCCTGCCATGGATTATGCTGATTTCATGCGATTACCAATACATATGATCAGGCAACAATTGATGGAGTTAGCTTACTTCAGAATAAACAGGTTCGTGGTCTATTGATCCTTGTAAAAGGCTAATTTGGA
>CAZOSQ010000118.1:0-8854 GCA_964582245.1 uncultured Bacteroidales bacterium
ACAGCTATGGGACCAATTGCATTGTTAGCCGCGGGTCCCCAATTGATTGAATAAGGACCTATGCTATTGGATACGTTTATTTTAACCGTATCTTTTAATCCGTTGCATTTCATGTTGAAAGTATCGTTACCAGCAATATATTCTTTGACTTCAAAAGCAACTTTCATGGAACCCGATTTTCCAACTTTTACGGTATCATATGATTCACATTCTTTCTTATTCTTGGTTCTTAATACAAAATTAGCAAAACCTGTTCCCGGTAAGCCCGTTATCACCGGGTTTAACTTATTCACATCATCGAGAAAAGAACTGTTATTCCACTGGAAAAAATCGAGATTGGCACCATTGGTATCCACCTGTATGCTATCTTTCCCGGTGAAGCAAATAGCAGTATCTTTAAATTTTAAATTCGGTGAAGGAACAGAGGTTATATTGGCATCTCCCCCGGTAGTTCCTTGACAATATTTATTTGATACACGATGTAATCTTATTGTCGTTGATTTAGAAATGGTTATGGGATATCGGCCATTGCTAGTAATTGTGTCGGGTTTTCCACCATTTAAGCTATACACGATTTCCAAGGGCGGCATATTTTCAGATTTTATAAAAATGGATGTGCTTCCTCCTTCACAAAAAGATTGATCATCAACAGTAGCAATGGGTGGTTCAACAGCCTGTATATTTACAATTGCAGTAACTGGATCCAAGGAGGATCCACTAATAATTGCTTTACAAGATAAACTACCTGTTTGGGTAACTGTTACATTGGGAGTGAAACTGTTTGCATCATCGATATCCAAACCTGTTGAAACTTCCCATTTTACAGTAGTACCTCCAGAAGCTTGCAATTGAATGCTCGTACCTAAGCAGACGGTGGTGTCAGAGACATTTGTTCCAAAGATGTAAGCATTGCCCTCGTCCAAGGTATTTGAAAATAAAATGGTTGAATAAAAAATGAGAAATGCAGAAAAAAAACACGAATAAAACCTGGAAAAAAATAATTTTATTTTCATTTTCTCAGTAGTAGTTTTCAGTTAGTAAATTAGTAGTTATAGAAAGATAGTGGATTTCTCCAAGTGAAATTATTTATTTTTTTCATTTTATTTTTTTTAAATTATAGTTCATCAATTTTTATAAAATCTTCCAATTCGTGTATGGACAGGTGTTTATTTTTCAAAACCCAATCTTTTTCTACAAGATGAATTGTAGGAATGTTAATTAAATCATAGTTTGTCTCCAAGTCTTTCAAGGAACCCGGGTAATACACGTTTACCCAATTTTTTGGATATTCATAGGCTGATTCTATCATTTCATCCTTGTTTCCTGAATATATGGCCAAGACTTGTAAATTCCTTTCAGTAATTAGCTGGATTATTTTGGGTGTTACTATTTTACAATAATTACAAGTTGACATCCAAAAGTATAATATGGTTTGTTTATTCTCCAAGTCATTCAAGGAAATGGTATCATTGCCCCAAGAAATAAAGACTTCATTTTTTATCTTTTTCCCTACTGACATGTTATTAATCCGCTCAACTTTATCATTGACATGATTCAAAAAATCTTGGTCAACCCATGGGGTTTTCCCGGCCAGGTAATAATCTTTTGCTAAATGTAAAACCACGGGTTCCATTTCTTTTTGGGTGGAATACATATCCCAAAATAAGGATAATGTAAATTTATATAACAAGGTACTGCTTTCTATTTTTTTAATAAATTTATCAATTTCCAATATAACAATACCTGGGTCTTGTTGCAATATCCTATCAAAATAATGATATACTTTCGTGTAAAGAATTGGAGTATTTACTAGTCTTTCGTCTGTTAGATCTATGTTATCAAAATAATGAGTTCTATAAAAATTTAATTTTTCCAAAAATGACTCATGTAAATTCTTTTCAATTCGTTGGTATTCATGGGGGAATTCAGGTAATAAAGTTGCTTTTAAAAGAATAGAAGTAAAAGTTCCCGGATTTTCATTCACTAATTTTTTGGTATAAGATATTTTCAATGAATCAAGATTTTTGACCTTCATTTTATACTTAGCTGAAGAATCATTATTATACTTGAATTCCTTGATTTTTTCCTGGTAATTATTGGAAATTTGCTGGAATTCATACATTTGTTTTTGATACTTATTGTATAATTTTGAATCTTCCGAACCAGTTATTATCAAACTATTTTGAATATTTTTAATGTCCAAAAAAATATAAAGATCTTGTTCCCGATTAACAAGAAATTCTATGTACTTTTTAGAAGGTAGCATGATAAAATATAGCCCGGGTGAAAGAATATCCTGCTCGGAAAGACTTCCCCTTCCCTTTTTGTTTAATTCAATATCCCCTATAATTTTATTGTCAGCACCATAATGATGGCCAATAATAATTGTTTCGTTTTCAAGCCCATTTATTTGAACCTCCAAGGAATAACCTAAAGATATTGAACAATATATAAAAGTGGTTACGAGACAAAGAAATAACTTTTTCATGTATTTAGTTAGTTATTTTCGTTAGTAAATATAAAAAAAAAAAACAACATAGGAAAAAATTAGAACAATGGTAATTTTTAACTAACATCATAATATTTACCGGTAAGAATTTAGTAAAATTAAAAAAAAATAAAACTGGAATATCAACATATAAGTTATCAATTAAAAAAAAATCGGGAAAAATTGGACAAAAAGGAAAAGAAAATAAATTTCAAAAATTTTTAAACGCATCCTAATTTTATATACATCGTTTAATTGATAAAAAAATTGGATATAAGTTTATTTCAAAAAAAATAATAATTAATTTAGTCCCATGATTTCAGTCTGCATACCTGTTTATAATTTTGATATTACGGATTTTTTTTCGGATCTCCGCGAACAATTGGAGGAGACTGGGAAAAAATATGAATTTATTATTATAGATGATGGTTCTGAATATGAATTTAAAAAAGTAAACCGTGACATAAAAAGAAGTCCCAATGTCAATTATTTTGAGCTTGAGGAAAATCTTGGACGTTCAAAGGTTAGGAACCTACTGGTCAAAGAAGCTAAATACGAGCACCTTTTAATCATGGATTGCGATTCCAAGGTAGTGACTTCCAAGTACATTTCGAATTATTTACCTTATTGTCAAGGATCTGTTGTAGTATGTGGCGGCACAGTTTACAGCAAAAAGCCCCCTAAAGATAAGAGACAGATGTTGCGCTGGGTTTACGGGAAAAAAAGAGAAAGCTTACCTGCCATCGAAAGAAAGAAAAATCCCAACAGATCATTCATGACCAACAATTTTTTTATTTCTAAATCTATTTTCAAACAGGTAAAATTTGATGAAAGCCTGGTTAAATACGGTCACGAAGACACCCTGTTTGGTTACGAACTTAATATTCTTGGCATTGAAATTTCTCATATTGATAACCCCTTGATGCATATAGGAATTGAAAATAATATTGATTTTATAAGAAAAACAAAAGAAGGTATTGATAACTTGCATGTTATAATTAAAAAATATCCTTATGAAAAACTATATGATGATATAAAGTTAATTTCTTTCTATCAAAAAATAAATAAAAAGAAGTTATCGTGGTTCTTCGTGTCCTGCTATTATATGTTTGGTAAATTAATGCTTATCAACCTCAGGAGTCGTTACCCAAATTTAAAAGTGTTTGATTTTTATAAGATTTGTTATTTATGTTCTAGTTGGAAAAATAAAAGGAACCTGTCAGAACTTAGTTAACCCGTTCATTTTTTTGAATCGTCATTATACTTATCTTTGCATTTTCAATCAAAATAACATTCTCAATAGTGATGGAAGAATTTATTATCAAAAAAATTCAAGAAGCAATAAAATCTTTGTATAATGCTGAGATACCTGGTAATCAAATCCAGGTGCAAAAAACAAAGAAAGAATATAAAGGAGATTTCACGGTTGTTGTTTTTCCTTTTTTAAGATTTTCAAAAAAATCACCCGAGGAAACAGCAAAAGAGATTGGTGTTTTTTTGGAAAAATACATGGAGGAAATTTCAAGCCACGAGGTAATAAAAGGTTTTCTTAATATTTCATTTAGCCACACCTACTGGTTAGGTACATTAAAACAAGCTCTTGATGATAATAAATATGGAATAAAAACCATTGGAGATGGAAAGAAAATAATGGTAGAATATTCGTCCCCTAATACCAATAAACCTTTACATCTCGGGCACATTCGCAATAATCTCCTGGGGGCATCCATTTCTAAAATTTTAGAAGCAAATGGTCATAATATCATCAAGGTAAACTTGGTGAATGATCGTGGTATACATATATGCAAATCTATGTTGGCCTGGAAAAAATGGGGAAATAATGAAACACCTACTTCTTCAGGAAAAAAAGGTGATCATTTGGTAGGTGATTACTACGTGATGTTTGACAAAGAATATAAAAAACAAGTCCAGGAGCTTATTTCAAGTGGCATGAGTAAAGAAGATGCTGAACAAAATTGCCCCCTTATGAAAGAAGCACGTGAAATGTTACGGTCATGGGAAGCTGGCGAAGCAGAAACAACAGCTTTATGGAAAAAGATGAATGAATGGGTTTACGATGGTTTCGATATAACTTATAAGGCTTTAGGGGTTGAATTTGACGAAATTAATTATGAATCCGAAACCTATCTCCGGGGAAAGGAATTAGTACTTCAAGGACTTGAGAACAACATTTTATACAAAAAAGAAGATGGTTCCGTTTGGATCGATTTGTCAGGTCAAGGACTTGATCAAAAGTTATTGCTTAGATCTGATGGCACTTCTGTATATATGACACAAGACCTTGGCACTGCAAAAATGCGATATGACCGACACCAAATGGAAGAAATGATTTACGTGGTTGGAAATGAGCAAGATTATCATTTCAAGGTATTATCTATCATTCTCGAGAAAATGGGTTATTCATGGGGCAAATCATTGACCCACCTATCTTATGGAATGGTTGAATTACCGGAAGGAAAGATGAAATCCCGAGAAGGTACCGTGGTTGATGCCGATGATTTAATCAAGGAGATGGTTGATACAGCCAAGGAAATGTCAAAAGAATTGGGTAAACTTGAAAATTATTCTCCCCGTGAAACTGAAAGGATTTACCGGTACGTGGGTTTAGGAGCCTTAAAATATTTCATACTCAAGGTGGATCCCAAAAAAAACATGACTTTTAATCCCAGGGAATCAATTGATTTCAATGGAAATACGGGTCCTTTTATCCAATACACCTATGCAAGGATACAATCCTTGTTTAGAAAAGCCCATGAAAAAGATATAAATTTAAATGATTGGTCTTCTGATGTTTCACCCAACCAGAAAGAGATAGGATTGATAAAATTAATAAATTCCTTTCCTGCTGTTGTCCGTGAAGCAGGAGAAAAATATAACCCCGGGGTCATTGCAAATTATTGTTATGACCTAGCGAAAGAATACAACCAATTTTATCATGATTATAAAATTTTGCAAGAGCCTGATCAACAGGTTGTTTTATTCCGACTTTATCTTTCTAAGAAAATTGGAGAAATTATTCTACAGGGTATGGAATTATTAGGCATAGACATGCCTGAAAGAATGTAATCCTGCTCCTTCATGTTTACACGGGATGAATTTCATTAAGATAAATATAATTAGTTCAAGGTATTGCTTGTCTAAACGAGAAAAATCAAGTAAACCTATTGGGTTAAGTCTCGTTCTTTTTAGTTTTTGCTTCATTAAAAAAACTTGCGTAGCTTCTCCTTCATAATACCACGGAAAAGGAACTACGCCTTTACTTACTTTTTTTACATTTTGCAAGAAATTAAAGGTACCTTTCCCCCACCCAACATCGACTTCCCATACCCACACTAGCTATATTTTAATAAGAAAACTGGAACTTATTGCGCCAAGTGATCAACTAATTCCTCTTTACTCATTTTAGATCTACCGGGGATATCTTTTTCTTGTGCCATATGGTATAATTCATTTTTGGACTTAGATCTTAATTTTTCTGGCTTTCCCCTGTATTGTTTTTCAGTCCCTGCATTTCCTTTACCTTCTGTATGTTCTATTACTTTTTTACTTCCTACTTTATGTTTTGTTTTAATTAACTTTTCTTTATCTCCCTTTTTACCCGGGGTATCTTTAGGAACCAGCCATTCTTTATATCGATCGCCATCCTGTAAGAATAAATGTGGCATATCTTTAAATTCAGGATCATCCTCGAAGTCAACCAGGTAAAATTTTCCTTGGTTTATTGTACGTTTTTTTTCATGATCCTTATCTGTTCCCACAAGTATATCTCCTTTATATCCTTTAGCAATTGCGTAAAAATACTTGTCATTCAAGTTTAATATTTGGTGTCCATGGGTCGTTTCAAACAATTCGTAATGACCCTTTTTTTCCATTTTTCCCCTCATAATTCAATATTTTTTTTATTCGAGAAACCTCATTCAACATTTTTACCTCAAGAAACATGCCTACCTTGGTTATTCTTTTTCATTTTTTATTTGAATAAAAACAAGGATAATAAACATAAGCACCTGAATATCTTTTTAATGTAGTTTAATTTCTTCTAAAAGCCATACAATAATTTACCTAATTTCAGGTTATTTTACCGGGTGCAATAAAAAAACTTATTTTTAAAAAAAAATCTTGCAAACAGGGTATACTTATTGTATTTTTGTATATTAAAAAATAATTTGAAAACATGTTTGAAAATTTAACGGACCGCCTAGATAGATCTTTTAAGTTATTAAAAGGACAAGGGAAAATAACAGAGATAAATATAGCGGAAACACTCAAAGAAGTTAGACGGGCATTGCTTGATGCTGACGTGAATTATAAAATATCCAAGAATTTTACAAACACGGTAAAAGAAAAGGCACTTGGGCAAAATGTTTTGAATGCTGTTCGACCGGGACAAATGATGGTGAAAATTGTCCATGATGAGTTGGCGAAACTGATGGGTGAAAAAATGGAAGATATTAACCTATCGGGAAATCCATCGGTTATTTTAATGGCTGGTCTTCAAGGGTCAGGGAAAACCACGTTCTCGGGAAAACTAGCATTACAATTAAAAAATAAAAGGGGGAAAAAACCCTTGTTAGTGGCTTGTGATGTCTACCGGCCTGCCGCAATAGACCAATTAAAAGTGCTGGGGGAACAGGTAAATGTTCCCGTTTTTACAGGGGAAGGTAATAATGACCCGGTTCAGATTGCCCGGGAAGGAATAAAGTTTGCCACCAGCAATGGCCATAATGTCGTGATTATAGATACCGCGGGTAGGTTAGCCATTGATGAGACCATGATGAATGAAATTTCATCCATTAAAAAGGCAATCAAACCCGGGGAAACCCTTTTCGTGGTGGATGCCATGACAGGGCAAGATGCCGTGAACACAGCGAAAGAATTTAACGAAAGACTAAATTTTGATGGTGTTATTTTAACAAAACTTGATGGTGATACCCGTGGTGGTGCTGCCCTTTCTATACGAGCAGAGGTAAATAAGCCCATTAAATTTGTCGGGATGGGAGAAAAACTTGATGCCGTAGATGTTTTTCATCCCGAACGTATGGCTGATCGAATCCTGGGAATGGGAGACATTGTGTCGCTCGTGGAAAAAGCACAAGATCAATTTGATGCCGATGAAGCCCGGAAATTACAAAAGAAAATTGCCAAAAATCAATTTAATTTTAATGATTTTCTTACCCAGATCAACCAAATTAAAAAAATGGGGAATATTAAGGACCTGGCAAGCATGATACCCGGAGTGGGAAAAGCCATAAGAAACATGGATATTGATGATGATGCTTTCAAGAACATTGAAGCCATCATTTTTTCAATGACCCCAGAGGAAAGAGAAAACCCACAGGTACTGAATGGAAGCCGCCGTAAAAGAATCGCCAATGGCAGTGGCAGCTCCATACAAGACGTTAATAGATTACTCAAACAATTTGATGAAACCAGGAAACTCATGAAGATGATGAGTGGCAATAAAAACATGTTAGGCATGATGAAAAATATGCCTTCAATGCGTAAATGATAATTTTGCATAATTATAGCCTAATATTTTACACTTTATATTTATAATTTAAAATCCTCGGGATGCAACTCATAGATGGTAAAGCAATTTCAGACCAGGTAAAAGAAGAAATCGCCCAAGAAGTTAAAAATATAAAAGCAAAAGGAGGAAAAATCCCTCATTTAGCAGCGGTTTTGGTGGGAAATGATGGGGGATCCTTGACCTATGTAAGCCATAAAGTAAAAGCTTGTGAGCAAGTTGGATTTAAATCTTCCTTGATCCATTATGAAAATGGTAGCATAAGTGAAGAGGAACTATTAAAGACGGTGAAACAGTTAAATGAAGATGATGAAATCGATGGATTCATAGTTCAGCTTCCTCTCCCCGATCATATTTCTGAACAAAAAGTAATCGAAACAATTGATCCCAAGAAAGATGTAGATGGTTTTCATCCTGTTAACATGGGACGAACGGTAATTGGATTGCCATCGTTTATCTCTGCTACCCCGGCTGGTATTTTGGAACTAATAAAAAGATACAAAATTGAAACTGCAGGTAAACACTGCGTAATTGTTGGTCGTAGCAATATCGTTGGCAGACCGTTAAGTGTTCTTCTTTCATTAAAGGGTAATCCTGGCGATGCTACCGTAACCATTTGCCATAGTAGAACACATAATATGGAAGAAATTACACGTCAAGCTGACATTCTTATCGCCGCCCTGGGAAAACCAGGTTTTATTAAGGCAAATATGGTAAAACAAGGTGCCGTGGTAATTGACGTGGGAACCACCAGGGTTCAATCTTCTGAAACCAAGTCGGGTTGGAAATTAAAGGGTGATGTGGATTTTGACGAGGTG
>CAZOSQ010000119.1:0-8852 GCA_964582245.1 uncultured Bacteroidales bacterium
GTTAATGATTTTTTTATAAATGTGTTTGTGTTTTGTAATCATGGATGTTTCATAACTTTTTTTCACCTTAAATCGTTCGTTTAAATGGAAACAAAAAATACATAAATAATAATGTGTTACTGGGTTGGAACAAAAAAAGTAAGGAAAGAATTATACAGGATATTCCAGGAAAATCCTGAAGATGAAATAGCACAACTATATTATCATACTTTCATGGCGCCTTCGCCTCCCCGGGAAGAAGAAAACAAGGAGGCCAAGGAATTTTACGTGGCAATCGGCAAAGCCAATCCCGAACTTACCGTGCTGGTGAATGAAAACAACAATTTGCAATTCAAGAACATAAAATGGGGACTAAAATGGTCGTACACGAACAAGGAAGGTAAAACCTACACCAGGGAATTGTTAAATTCTACCTGCGAAAAGGTCTTTTGGCAACACAAGGACGTGATATATACCCGTCGCTGTGCCATCCCCATTGATGGTTATATTGATTTTCACCATCACAAGGGAGACAGTTATCCTTATTTTTTACATCCTAAAGAGCAAGTCCTGCTGTTTGCAGGGGGAATATGGGACAGCCAGTTTGACAAAGAGAAGGAAACATGGATCGATACTTTTTCCATCATTACGACACCACCCAATGAGTTGGCAAAAAAAATCCACAACAATCCTAAAGCCCCTTCCGGCCCTCGAATGCTTCTCTTGTTAGAAAAAAATGAAGTACTGGATTTCTTGAATCCCAGGTTGAAAGAAAATGAAATTAAATCGTTTCTTAAACCCTATGATGCGGAAAAATTAATGGCCCACCCGATCATCAAGTTTTTAAAAAAGGAAAACAGCCAGTACCTGGAAACCGAAAAAGTACGGGAACCTTTTAATTACCCGGGATTGGAGTTGAGGGTTTGATAAATTACGGTTATTTTTTTAAAAGATTGGTAAAAGAATTGGAAATAAACACAAGTGACGCTTCATATTATATTGGATGTCAATGTATTATTGCAAAATAATCTTGTTTGTCAATATGCTGAAATTTGAACTTCCGATTATCCTTCCTGTTATCTCGAATTGTAAAGTATCAAATGTTGGAGATTTAATGAATTTCAAATGTTGCATCGTGAAGTTTAATGTTGTTATATTCTCAATATCTAATAACTCCCCCATTGTATTAATTGGTCTTAAAATATCATTGACTTTACTTGAAGCAAGATGGTCGCTATCAAAATTATAAATTGTAAATATATTGATGGAATCAATTCCATTAATATATTTTATTTCATGCGGATCTTGGCATGCCTGCAATTGATTTATCATCATATTTGATTGCACATACTCGATATTCTCACTGGTTGAATCCTCCATTATACTTAAACCTAATTCATGCCGATTTATATGATCCAAATAAGGAAATATACCATTCTCATCAAAAGAATACAATAATCCGCGTGCAGTTTGTATCGTGATATAGGTTATACTTCCTTCATCCGGGCAAAAACACGATGAAATAAATAAAAAGAAGTGAACCAGTAAAAAAGATATTATTTTTTTCATATTCAATTTATATACACCAAAAATATAAAAAATAACTCGTGAGCACCTTATTAAAATCAACAACAGGTGAATAATAAACCCGTTGTTGTCGATAAATTTCCTAAATACTAATCCGCTCGATGTTATTGCTGCCTTCATTCATCGATGGTTAAAATTGACTATCAAAAATTTATAAAGAATAAGGTATTCTATTTCCTGAATTTTTATTACTTTTAATGTTCACACTATCTATGAAAACATAATGAGAATACTTCTAATACTACTAACTACTGTATTGATATTCCTTTCATCCTGTATGAAAGACCTGGAAGATGTAACCTGGGACATAAACCTTTTGGCCCCTGTTTTAAAATCTTCCGTTTCCATACGCGATTTCGTGAGAGATGGAAACATTCAAACCGGTGAAGCAGATTCATTGTTTTTTATCTATCGCAACAAGTTGGCTTCTTTTAGAATAGACACCAGCTTGCTGGGATTGGATGTTAAGCCTTTTAAAAGGAATATAAAACTGGATTCCATCAAGCTTAACAACCAAACCATTGAACAATCCGTTACCCTCGGGGAAATTATCACTGAAGCAGGTATTGGATTTTTAATCCCGGATGGTTCAACGACTACCATCCCTGCCATGTCAGGAATAAATATTGGACCTTTTGATGTGGATGGTTCCAATTATTTTCAAACCATCACACTACAGGAAGGTACCATGAGAATTTCCGTTACGAACAATTTCCCCGTGGGAATCACTAATATCACTTACGAAATAGTGAATAAAATTTCCGGTGACCAGGTACATTCAGGTAGCTTTCCCAACGTGGACCCGGGAGAAATACAGGTAGACTCGGTAGATCTCTCCGGCAAGACCATTGAAGGACAATTGGTGATTAATTTAACCTCGGATATACCCGGTTCTGCCACCCCCGTCCAAATTAATTATAGTGATGATGTGAAAGTGGCCATTTCTATAGAAAAAATGCGTATTTACGAGGCAAAAGCCATTTTCCCGGCACAAACCATCATCAATCATAAGGAGGTTGTTTACCTCGAAGATATGGAGGACAGGGAAATAAAATATGCCTTTATCAACGGGGGAAAACTTAGAATAAGGGTAGTTAGTACCATTGAAGAGCAAACTTACTTCACCTATCTTATTCCCAATGCCACTCGCAACGGGGAAATTTTTCGGGAAGAAATAACTTGTCCTCCCGCTCCCCCGGGGGGATCAATAAACAAGGAATTTATCTATGAATTTGACGGGTATGACTTTGATTTCACGGGACTAAACGGGGATACTATCAATGCTTTTTATAATGAAGTGCTTGGACGAATTGATTCCACTGGAAAACAAGTATTCCTGACATTGGCTGACAGTGTTGATCTAATCGTGGAGGTACTGGATATAAAACCAAAATTGGCAAAAGGGTATTTTGGCAGCGATACCTTCCAGGTGGCTTTAGATACCACTGATTTTGTCATTTTTAAGAATTTAATCGTGGACAGCTTTAACCTTGCCAAATCAAATATTTCATTGTCCATAGATAATTCACAAGGAATTGAAGGAGCCATACACGTAAATAATTTGGCCACGATAAATTCTCAAAATTCGCAAATGATTAGCCTTGATAAATCAATGCTCCCTCTCCCATTGCATGTGAAAAAGCCCGCTTTTTCCGAGCCAGTGGTATCTTCCCATTCCATGTTACTTATTGATGAAAAAAATTCAAATCCGGAAGAGCTCATTGGTAATCTTCCCGACAAAATTTTATATGATTTGACAATTATCACGAATCCAGCCGGTAACATAGGGGAAAGAAATGATTTTATATTTGCTGACAACGAGATAAATGCTTACGTGGATATTGAAGTTCCTTTGCAATTTCAAACCCCGGGCATAAAACTTACGGATACTATTTCCTGGATAAACGAGAACGTCGATTCCCCGGAACAAATTAAAGAAGGTAGCCTGAATTTTATCATTGGCAATGGTTTTCCTGTTGAAGCAAATGTTAACTTATTCTTCATGGATGATAAGTCCCTGGTATTTGATTCCCTTATCTCTCATACGGCTATCCTAGCAGCACCTGTTGATCCAATCAATCACCAGGTAATTGAAAAACGTGTATCTGAACTTCAATTCTTTATCCCTGAAAAACGTATGCCTGCCATTTTAGATGCCAAGGCTATCCTTGTAGAGGTATATTTAAAAACAAAACCAGGACAAACCCATTTGCAATTTTTTGATACTTATAACTTGGATGTATCAGTAGTGGGTGATTTCGTGTATCATGTTCAAAAAATAAACTTGTAATGAAAATCTTTTTTATAGTTTTCTTTCTTTGTTTTAATTTCATCTTACTCCATGTAAATGCCCAAGATTCAGAAGAATACAGCATCGAAACCCATTTTGACGCATATTATAACTCCAATAGTTTAACCAATTCTTTTTATCAATCTCTTCTTTCAGGGTATATAGATAACGAAACAAAAAATGATGTTTTGACAAAACTCTCTACCAAAAATAAAATGGGGTTTCTCTACGAGGGGCGGTTTCAATTAAATTTCCCTGTTAATGATACCCGGTTTTATGCAGGATTATCTGCCAATCAACATGCTTATTCAACCTTTAGTCCCGGGTTTTTTCAATTGGTTTTCATAGGAAATAGCTCATATGCAGGAGAAACAATGAATTTATCCCCGCTTTCCATTACCAACTTCACTTCTCAATCTATTTACGCGGGTATATACAGGGAATTTAATATAGGAAACTACCGGGGTTTGTTCAGCGGTGGAATAGCTTTTATCAAGGGATCAAAATTCCTTCAACTCAAATTGGAAAAAGGGGATTTTTACACGAGTCCTAATGGTTCACTTATCACCCTTGATACACGTTTGAGTATTTTTGAAAAAAATGATGGTAATTTTTTTTCTTTTAATGGACTAGGAACGTCCTTGCATGGAAAAATAGAACTAAAACATAAAAACAATGATAAAATTCAACTGGGTTTCCGGGACTTGGGAATCATCCGGTGGAAAAATGGAAAAACCTATGACATTGATGATAACTATCGTTTTGAGGGAGTTGAAACCAACTCTATTTATAATTTACAAGATTCTGTATTCAACAATAACATTGAAAACCTGGGTGATTTATTAAATGTCCAGCAAGAAATTAAAAGCACTTCATTTTTTATACCTGTTCACCTGGAATTTTCTTATCTTAAATACTTAGATGAGAAATTCTCCATCCTGGGAAACATTGAATATTATGCTAATTCAAGTTATCTTCCCCGGTTATCAATAATCCCCTCGTATCAAGCTTTTTCAGGAGTATTTTTTCTGCCTATCATCAGCTATGGCGGGTATGGTCAAATGGATTATGGATTAGGGATCAAATATAAATCCAATAGATTTTTTGCCAGGTTGAATACCTATTTATTTGAATACCTTCTTGCACCTTCAATAACTTCCGGGTTAGGTTTTTCTTTTCATGCCGGTTATAAATTTTATTAAAATTCACACGATCCTACCCCCATAACCATCTGATTAAAAACTGATTTTAATCATTTCAATATTCAACAATATTAATTCCTTTATTTAATTTGCAAGGCCAATAATAATTATTTATTTTTTGCGTATGTTATGTTCATTTAACCTTTAGGGAATAATAAAAGATTATTTTCACAAAAATGTAATGTATGGTAGGTTTCAAAAAGTTCTTTCATAATTCTAGGAGACAATGGAAACGTTTCAAAAGAGCGTTTCAATATGCCAATCCAAACAAAGCTCATCTACTTCTAATATTTTTTACCACACTTTTAATTGCCGGTGTAAATGTTGCCGAGCCCCTGATTATGAAATTTATATTCGATAAATTAGGAAAACCGGGTACGCTTGAGCCTATTGCTGGCGGAATTGTTTTATTCTTGATTCTTGCAATAATTCGTGAAGTATCTTATATCATTTCCAATTGGTTGAGTTGGAAAACCCGTTTAACTGTCCATTCCGGTCTACTTAATAAACTTGTCAGCAGGTTGCATCACCTGCCTTTTGATTATCACAGGAAAGAAGGTGTAGGTGCCACGATGACAAAACTTGAAAGAGGTGTTCAAGGATTTGTCAATGCATTGGGGGAGATATCCTTCAACGTGCTCCCAGCAATCATTTACTTAATTATGGCTATTTTCATCATGTTCAAGTTAGACTGGCGAATGAGTGTCTTGGTCCTGTTTTTTTCTCCAATGCCTGCCATAATTGCTAAGTTTGCAGCTCCCAAACAAGTTAGGCGAGAAAAATTTCTCTTATCCCAGTGGGGAAAAATTTATTCCAGGTTTAACGAAGTTTTATCCGGTTTAACCCTGGTAAGGAGTTTTGCCATGGAAGACTACGAGAAAAAGAGATTCATGAACGGTGTAAATAAAGCCAACAATGTGGTTAAAAAAGGAGTGTTATTTGATTCTTCGATTGGGGCCTCACAAAATATAGTAGTTGCCATAGCTCGAATTGCTGCTATTTCTCTCGGGGTTTTCCTGGTTTTTAAAGACCAACTTACCCTCGGAACTTTAATTGCCTTTCTTGGTTACGTGGGAGGATTATTTGGTCCTGTTCAAGGATTAACCACTATTTATAAAACTACCCAAACTGCATCTGTTTCCCTTGACCATATATTCTCAATAATTGATAATGAAGATTACCTGGGAGATGCACCAGGTGCAATACAACTCAAAGATGTGAAAGGTTCTGTTCAATTTGATCAATTGTATTTTTCTTTTAAAGACAATACTGAACTTTTAAAAAACATTGATTTCACTGTTAAACCGGGAGAAAATATAGCCCTTGTTGGGCCAAGTGGTTCGGGAAAATCAACGCTCATGTCCTTATTACAACGATTTTATGACCCAACGGGGGGAAGAATTTTAATTGACGGTATAGACGTGAAAAAAATCAAGCAAGATTCGCTTAGAAAACATATTGGTGTGGTTTTACAAGATCCCCTTCTTTTTAATGAATCCGTCAGAAACAACATTGCTTATGGTCGCCCTTCTGCAAGTTTAGAAGAAATTACGGAAGCAGCAAAGGTGGCTAATATCCACGAAAGAATCCTGGAGATGAATCAAGGGTATAATACGGTAGTTGGCGAAAGGGGTGGTAACCTTTCTGTTGGAGAAAGGCAACGAATTGCTATTGCACGAGCCTTGTTAAAAGACCCGGAAATATTCATCCTTGATGAAGCAACCTCTGCCCTTGACGTGGAATTGGAAGCCCTAGTTCAAGAAGCTTTAGAAAAGCTAGTAAACAACAGGACATCCTTTTTTATTGCCCATCGCTTATCCACCATAGTAAATGCCGATAAAATCTTAGTCTTAAAAAATGGACATATCATTGAACAGGGAAGTCATAAGGAACTCCTTGAGAAAAATGGTTATTACAAGTTCCTTGTAGAAAAACAAACCAAAGGCTTAATTTATCCCAATTTATTGTTCAATGATAAAAATTATAATGTAGCTTAAGATTCATTGACATTGGTGTCCGGTTAAACCGGGCGAACATAATATTAAATTGTCCCCCTCTTTCATTATTGCCTCAGAAGAGTAAAATCGGGACAGGCTTTTATTTTTTTTTACTACAGCCTGTGCACTGTCGCAGAAGCCATAACATAGGTGCCTAAAGTTCGCAAAAACACAATGAAAAAAGTAACCAAAAAGTTACTAATACACTAAACTATTACAACAATACTATTTTTTACTGGCACCTAAAATCATGGTCATGTAATTTTCCACTGGAACATAATGGGGAATGCTATTACCTGAACCAAGGGCATATCCACCTTTATTCATGGTTTTATCCAATAATCCTTGAACCCTCTTTTCAATGTCTTCTTTAGGTTTACGGCAAAGAAAATCCATATCAATCCCTCCCACTATGGCGATATCATTTCCCCAAAGATCCAAGGCTTTTTCAACAGGCACAATTTCATCCTCGTAAGAATGTTTGGCATCAAAATCCATGTCGTTGATAATATCCGGCATAATCTCACCCAGGTTACCACAAGAATGCAAAATGGCTAATTTTCCTTCAGCATGAATTGCTTCCACGATTTTCTTGTACCAGGGAAATATCCATTGCCTCATGATTGACGGATCCAGCATAGTTTGATTTTTAAATCCCCAGTCATCATTGCATATGATACCACCAATAGAATCGAGTTTCGCACATTGCGTATAATAAACAAGTAACCTCTCTCCTATCGCATTGAATGTTTTTTCGCAAAGTTCGGGATCCATCATCGTCATCAAGCAAAGGTTCTCAAAACCTACCAAATCTATAGCGTTTTCCAATAATCCACCAGGGCCGCAGGTAACCAGCTTCATATCATCTTGCAAGTATTTTCCCAAGGCATTCAATTGCTCATAATTAACATTGCTTGGATCAGGCCAAGGATATTTATCAAAACTTTCCTGGTCAGATATCATATTGCCTTCGTTGATGGAACGAGTTTCCGCGAGTCCATCGCTATTTTTTGGAAATTGCATGATATTAATGTACCAGGATGGTATGGAAGCATAATCATATCCCGCATTATAATAAGCTTGGATAATGGTTGCAAATCGTTCTTCCTCGTTAGCCACCTTGGCAATATCGATCCCCGTAAGATGGGAATATACTTTATCGTTCATAAAAAATTCAAACAAAACTGGTTGTTCAGTTTTCTCAAAACGAGTTACTTTCTCTAAATTCTTAAAATCCCTTTTGTATCCCTCGCGGTAATTCATTTTTTACATTGGTTTAATTCAACATATCAATAAAGCAGGATAAGTTATCCATGTCTTTTTAACAAAGATGGTCATAATTAAATTCCAAAACTAACCATATTTTTGCCTAAAATAATATTATATTTGCATATAATGATTTCTATTAGCATAAAATTAATTCATGAAAGCTGTCTTTCAGAATGTATTTAAAAATATAATCCATAGTTCGATCAGGGGATATCGTTTGAAGCCCTTTTTTTTTGATTCACCATGGCATTACCACCCTGAATACGAGATAGTATTAATACTACAAGGAACTGGAACAAGGTTTGTTGGTGACCACGTTGATTCCTTTGGACCCGGGGATTTTGTATTTTTAGGCCCAAATATCCCTCATGCTTGGTTGAGCGATGAAATACACATGAAAGAAGAAGTTTTTTCCGAGTGTGTTGTAATCCAATTTAAACCCGGGATAGTACCCCAAGAACTATTACTTGCACCTGAATTTATAAACATCAAGCACATTTTAGATAAATCAAGAAAGGGAATAAAAAT
>CAZOSQ010000120.1:0-8814 GCA_964582245.1 uncultured Bacteroidales bacterium
AAAGAAGAACCTGGGAAAGAAGAGCAAAAAGAAGAGCAAAAAGAAGAAAAGGAAGAACGAACTACCGGGGAAAAGAACAGGGAGCGTGAAGAAAGGGAAGAAAGAAAAGAAACAGGTAAACTGGTACCTGCAGCCCCATCTGTTCGTCGACTGGCAAGGGAACTAGGGGTGGATATCTCAAGGGTGCATGGATCGGGTCCCGGGGAAAGAATTACGCATGAAGATGTTAAAAATTTCTCCAAGAAACAATTGGAGACTGGTGCCCCCGCGGGAAAAAAGAAAATAACTTTACCCGATTTTACGAAATGGGGTGAAGTGGAAAGAAAACCCATGGGAAAGGTACGGCAAATAACCGCGGAAAATACCTTGTCCAGTTGGCAAACCATACCTCATGTCACCCAATTTGACAAAGCAGATGTTACTTCACTGGAAGAATTCAGGAACAGTAACCAAAAGAAAGTGGAAAAAGCAGGGGGAAAGCTTACGGTAACAGGAATCTTGCTTAAAATATCAGCTTTTGGTTTACAACAATTCCCGGATTTCAATGCCAGCCTTGATGAGGAAAAAAATGAAATCATTTACAAGAAATACTATCATATCGGCATTGCCGTGGACACACCAAGAGGATTATTAGTCCCTGCTTTACGCGATGTAGATAAGAAGGACTTGTCCCAATTATCGGTCGAACTTACTGAAATAGCCAAAAAAACCAGGGAAGGAAAAATCTCTGCCGATGAAATGCAGGGAAGCAATTTCATTATCTCCAATTTAGGTGGAATAGGAGGTACAAATTTCACCCCGGTTATTTTTCCACCGCAAGTTGCTATTTTGGGCGTATCGAGGGCAGCCATGGAACCCGTTTACATAGAGGGTGAATTCAAGCCTAGGATGATGCTGCCACTGTCCTTGTCTTATGATCATAGGGTTATCGATGGGGCCACGGGAGCAAGGTTCTTGAGGTGGATTTGCGAGGCCCTTGAAAATCCTATGAACATGTTTATTTAAATATTTTTTCCCAGGATATACGATCATTAATAAAAAAATCACATAAATATGGAACTTGATCTTGTTATAATAGGTGCTGGTCCGGGTGGATATAGTGCGGCCTTCATGGCGGCAGATCTTGGTATAAATGTCACCTTGGTAGACCCGGAAATGAACCCGGGCGGGGTGTGTTTGTACCGGGGATGCATTCCCACCAAAGCGTTACTTTATTTAGCCAAGGTGAAGAATAATGCCCTTGATGCCAAGGAAATGGGGTTTTATTTCCAAGAACCGGGTATCAAGGTAGATGAAGTGAAAAAATGGAAAGATGGAGTGGTGAAAAAATTAACCGATGGCCTGGGACAATTGTCCCGTCACAGGAACATAAACTATATCAAGGGAAGGGCTACTTTTACTGGTTCCAATGAGGTGGAAATAAAAAAAGAAGATGGTTCCAGCGAAAAAGCTTCCTTTAAAAATGCTATTGTTGCCACCGGGGCTAGGAATATTAAGATCCCGGGAGTTGATTTCGGTTCCAGTAAGATTCTCAATGCTGCAGGGGCATTGGAATTAGAAGATGTACCCGGGAAAATGCTCATCGTAGGGGCAGGTTATATAGGCATGGAAATGGGAACAATCTATCACTCGTTGGGAACCACTATATCGATCGCAGAACTGACTCCCCACGTTTTACCCGGGATGGATCGTGACCTAGTGAAGATTTTTGAAAAATCAAATCCCGGCTTGTTGCAAGATGTAAAACTCGAAACCAAGGTGTTAGAGTTAAAAGAAGAAAATGGACAGGTAAAGGCTGTTTTTGAAGATAAGGAAGGAAACAAGCATGAAGAGAATTTTGATAAAGCATTGATAGCGGTTGGAATGAAACCAAACACCGACCTGATCGGCCTGGAAAATACCGGTATCGAAATGGATGACAAGGGATTTATCAAGGTAGATGAACAACGAAGAACAACCGAGAAACATATTTTGGCCATTGGAGATATCACCGGGAGCCCTATGTTAGCACACAAGGCGAATAGGGAAGGAAAGGTGGCGGCAGAAGTCATCGCGGGGAAAAAATCCGCTTCGTATGATGTGAGGGCTATTCCTGCTGTTATCTACACCGACCCGGAGATTGCCATGTGTGGCCTGACAGAGGAAGAAGCCAAAAAATCGGGAAAAGATTATAAAATAGCAACTTTCCCATGGCAAGCTTCCGGACGAGCCATCGCGGAACATGATGGAAATGGACTTACCAAGCTACTGGTTGAACCCGGTACGGAAAGAATACTTGGAGCAGGCATTGTTGGAAAAAATGCGGGAGACCTTATTCCCGAACTGGTTCTGGGTATAGAAATGGCAGCTACCGTGGAAGATATCGAGTTGAGTGTTCACCCTCACCCTTCTTTGTCAGAAACGATCATGGAAGCCGCTGAAGTATTTCATGGATATAGCACCCACGTCTATAAACCTAAAAAATAAGGAAATTGGCTGTTTCCTGCATGGAATTATTATAATCCTTTGCAAACAATGAATTTGTCTAATGAGTTTTAGCTTCAAGATTTATGAATAGAAAAGATATATTGGTAATTTCTAATTTTCTGGATTGTTATTTTGCAATCGAATTGGCATACCTGTTCGACCAACAATATGAAATCAGTGATGTAATCAATTTAAAAACTTTTGCCAATAGCGAATTTTGTCCCCGGTTCACGTTGAGTGACGAGAATGATTATGAAAATACGGGAAACTCCTTGGCTGGAAAAACAATCATCTTGGTATCCACCACGAATCATTACATGACCAGGAATGAACTGGCCATGAGAAACCTCGTAATTTCAAGGGCTGCAAAAGACAATGGTGCAGAAAAAGTCATCTTGGTAGAACCCGATCTTTTTTATTCAGCCCAAGATAGGGGGCCAAGATGGGACCTGGGAAAAACAGATTTCAAGAGAGACTCACAAGATTTAAAGAAATTTGATGGACAACCCTTCACCGCGAAATTATATGCCGAACTTTTGTATACTGCCGGTGTGGATAAAGTCATCACGGTTCATAACCACAGCCACGCCACCATTCATGAATATGCAAGAATGTTTGGGAACGATAACATCGTGAACTTGTTCCCGGACTGGTTATATCACCAGTACTTGGAAGATTCTGGCGTGGTGGATAGCAAAAACACGGTCCTGGTTGCGCCGGACAATGGAGCTGTCAAATTCGTGGAGGATGTAGCAACCTCGGGTGATTACAAGTTTCCTTACATAATTTTTGATAAGGAAAGAGATGGCGAAAGAAAAGTGCATTCCCAATTATCCGGTAAGTCACCACATTCCCTGGAATTTGTGAAAGGAAAAGACGTGGTTATACTTGACGACCTGGTTAGAACCGGGTCCACCATTAATGAAGCATGTAGACTGCTATCGGGATACAATCCTTCCAAGATTGTTTTCCAGGTAACACATTTTTACACATCGCAGGAAACAAGGGAAAACCTCGATAAAGATTATATATCGGATGTGGTTACAACCAATACCTTACCTTCTATACTTGATAGAAATAACCAGGGAAGACTGAGAAAAAAAATCGCCATTTTGAAGATCACCCGGTGGATAGCCCATTATTTAAACCATGACCTGGAACTAGGTCTTGATTTGAATAAACCCTATTACGAAGAAGAAATGTCAGGCAAAAATCACCGTGCAGCCGAGGAGAAAAAATCTGTATTCGTGTAGCAACTGGTATTTAATATTCTTACCGAGCTTTAACAGGCTCGCCAAAAGTAATATATTTTTTTTTAAGATATCTCACTCAATTGACACGAATACCATAAATCATAAAAAGATCTATGGCCGTGGTTCAAGGTGTTCACGAGCTCCCTTCATTCGGTTGTTTGCTAATTAAAAAGTAGTAGTAGGTTGAAATTGTGCCACTTGTTTTAATCGTGGCTTTTTTGTTGTCTCAATTTAAAATCAGTCAATGACTGTTTCACTGCGCTTTCGCCGAAGCTCAGCGGGGCAAAGCCCGGGGGGGTACGTAAATGGAAACCCGGTTTTACTCTTGAAGCAATAGCGAAATAGAGCATGAGGGCAAAATAAATAACCCGATTTTAATAGGATACCAGTTGTAGAATACCTGTTTTAGCAAGGTTAATTATTCGTGTTAAACACCCTCCGGGGTTGGTTATCGCTATGCTTTTTATCCCCGGGTAAACATCCCGCGTTGCTCCCTGTTCACCCGGGGTTATTCAGAAGTTGGACCCCATTCGGGGTCATTTGCAAAACCCTTTCAATCAATTTATTCCTTGCATACTGCTGGCATTTCTTAAATAATCCCGAAGGGATTAAACATGAATAACCCCGGATGTTTTCTGCAAAGAAAATATCCGGGGTCATGAAAATCATAACAGGTAACCCCTAAGAGGGGTTTAACACGACTACTTTCAAATAATTTAACGATTAAATTAGATACCAATAAAAATAAATGTTATTTCTTAATTGGCTGCTGATTTATTTTTCGAATTTCTCCCTTTCTCTTTTGATAAAATCCTTTAAAGAAGTAGGCTTTTTACCTGTTAGTTTTTCATAAAAATTTGAAATCCCGGGTTTTTTTTGGAATCTTGGGAGAAAGTGGAGCATGATCATGACAAGGATAAGTCCCTTGGGTACCTGCTCTTTCCTCTTGAACCTATAAAATTTAATAGGATTCATGTTGAGGTATTTGATTTTGCTTGTAACATATTGGTTTATAAGGTTAACTACTGAATAAAAATTTTTATTCTCATACCCGGTCACCTCGATAACCTGGCGTGAATATTCTTTAAAATTTTCCAGGAGCAGCGATATAGTTTCCCCGATATTTTGGCCATCAATCCAATTAAAAACAGCCTTCCCCGCGGGAAGGATAATTTTTCTTTTTTGCTTAATATCCGGGAATAACGTGGTTGTTAGGTTTTGCATGAAGTAACTTGGGCGGAGAAATATGTAGTCGAAATCAAGATCCCGGATCAATTTTTCAATCTTATTATGGGGTATTACCCTGCTTTTTTCAGCCCCTTGAACCGAAAGAAAAACAACCCGGGGAATTTGCTTTTCTTTCATTTTTTTCACGAGAGGTTTAAAATATTTATCTACATTGGAAATATGCGGAGGTCTTAGCAAGAAGACCGTATGAATACCTTCCAAGGCCGGCCCAAAAGAACCCGGGTTTTCAAAGTCGAAAACCACGAATTCAAGTTGAGGAAAATTGCCAAGAGTTTTCCTGGCTTTGTCCACGTCACGGACACCTGCCACGATTTGATTTTTTGTATCAAGGGAAAAAATGTGTTGAATCACTTCCTTACCTATGTTACCGGTCGCACCTGTAATGAGTATTTTTTTCATTGATCATTGTTTTACCAGCAATATAATGTAAAAATTGAAATTTCAATGGTGCTCGATTAAAAATCGAACTGTTTTTAAGTCCTCACGGGGTGATTATTTAATACCAATGATTATCCCACCTTACTAAGTTTTTTGAAAATTTGATCGACTAAGTGATAAATTTTATAATTTTACGGGAAATAGTCAAACAAGATTGTAATTCAATAGGAAAAATATTTGTCGAACTTTCCGTAATGAACATGGGTAGACCCTTTTTTTGTTTAGGTATCATACTGGTTTTATTTTGCACTTGTTGCAAGGCCAGGAAAGAACATAAAGTTGTAAGTGAACCGGGTGGTGGATACCCGGGTGCAAGAATAATGTTTTACAACGTCGAGAACCTATTTGATATCTATGATGATTCATTGACCAACGACAATGATTTTTTGCCCGGGGGAAATTATCATTGGACATACTCACGGTACACGGAAAAGATCAACAATATTTACAAGGTGATTACCGGGGTGGGGGAGTGGGAATCCCCGGCTATCATTGGTTTTTGCGAGATTGAAAACAAGAAAGTTCTAGAGGACCTGGTAAATCAAACCCCACTCGCAAAGTATCATTATAAGATCATTCATGCTGATTCACCCGATAAGAGGGGGATTGATGTAGGTATGATATACAGGAGTGACAAGGCAAGTATTTTAGGCACATCTTTCCTGGAGATTATATTGGATTCTGCCAATCGATCGGTTACCCGGGAGATTCTGCAGGTTAAGACAGTATTAATGAATGATACTTTCCATCTTTTTTTTAACCATTGGCCGTCTCGATGGGGAGGTCAAGAAAAATCGGAGCACAAGAGAATAAAAGCGGCATCCGTTCTATTATCCGCGGTAAATGGGATATTTCAAAAAGATTCCTTGGCCAAAATTATCATTACGGGAGATTTTAATGATAACCCTTTGAACAAAAGTATTCATCATGTATTGAATGCCCGTACCGATTTTGATTCCGTGAACCGGGGCCAGCTTTTCAATTTATCGGCAAGTTTCCTTAAAGACCGGGAAAAAGGCACATACAAGTACCGCGGAGAATGGGAGGTGTTAGATCAATTTATTGTTTCGACCTCCTTGTTGGGAAAAACTAGGGTAAATATATATTCACCCAACTTTTTATTGGAAAATGATGAAAAATATCATGGGAAGAAACCTTTTAGGACTTACCTGGGGCCTCAATATAAAGGAGGTTTTAGCGATCACTTACCCGTATACCTGGATATTTACAAGTAGGCGAAAGTTTAGACTTCATAAAAGGAAATGATGTCAATTTCCGTTGTTAATAAAAAGTTCAAATAAGTTTACTTTTTGTGTAGTTAGTTAATACGTAATTTCTCATTTTTGTAAGATGAATCAAAAGTTTATCATAACACTTTCTGAACACAGGATTCTCGGTTATATTTTTAGTCCTTATTGGGTTTACCGGGACGAGGGGAAGGAATTTTACCGGACAAATGAACGGGTAACAACCTCCAGTATAGATAAATATGAAAATATCCTATCCGAGGAACAAGTTTCATTGGTACAGGTCATAGAAGAATATTCAGATCACAACCTATTGAAAATATTTTCCAAGAAAAAAACCAGCACGCAAAATTTTTTGTCTTCCTTAGATCAAAACTTTCTTGAAAATCATGTACGCCCTTATATAGAAAGAAGATTGGTTAAATGTATTGGTATGCTCGGGGAAGGTGAAACGGAGGTGTATTTTAAACTTTCCCAGTATAATGTTTATGAAACAGATAAAATTTGGATCATGGAGGATCCAGCTGAAACAGTCTTTAACTTTTCCAGGAAACCGGGGGAATTGAACTATTTTTTATCGGCTAAATACAATGACCAGGATATAAAATTAAACGAATCCTCCATTATCATTACTGAATTTCCATGTTCCCTGGTCCTGAACAATAAACTGTTTCTTTTCGAGGATATCAACGGGAAAAAGCTGACCCCTTTTTTTACCAAGCCATTTATACATATTCCCAAATCGGCCGAGCCAAAGTACATGGAAACCTTCGTGTTAAATGCAATAAAAAAGTACCAGGTCAATGCGGAGGGATTCGAAATCATCAACTTGAAACCTAAGCCGAAACCCTTACTCTCCTTGGAAAAAGATTTAAAAGAGGTACCCGTATTGGTGTTAAAATTTATATACAATGAAACCGATGAATTTTATGCGGGTAAACCCCCGTTCGTGAAGGTGAAAATGAAACACGAGGGAGAAAGGTATACTTTTTACAAGCTGGAGAGGGACCAGGTTTGGGAACAGGTAAAACGTTCCGAGTTAATATCCCTTGGTTTAGTCAATAACCACGAAGCAATTTTTGAATTACCTGCCGTTAAAAACGTGGAAGATGCAGGGGAAAAGCTACAGGAATTTATACATTGGCTGAATGGGTTTTCTGCCAAAATTTTATCCAAGGGTTTCTCCCTTGACCAAAACCTGCAGGAAGGTAAATTCAACTTAAACCCCTTGAAGTTGAAAATTAACGTGACCAATGAAAAAGACTGGTTCGACGTGAAGGCCATAGTCCAGGTGGGGGACCTGAAAATCCCATTTATAAATTTCAGGAGAAATATCCTGGAACATAACCGGCTTTTCATGCTTCCAACGGGGGAGATAGCCATTTTACCAACAGAATGGTTCTCCAAGTACAAAGATTTATTTGCTTTTGGAAGTGAAAACGGTGAAAAATTAAGACTTAAGAAACACCATTTTTCCCTCATAAGCAAGAGTGTTGAAACTTTAGATAAAAAGTACATTAAGAATCTTACCAAGGTCATAGAAGATACCAATGGTAAAGTTGATTTACCCGAGGGTATCATGGCTACCTTGAGACCGTACCAAGAAGAAGGATATGCCTGGATGTATAATTTTTACAAATCGGGTATGGGAATTTGCCTTTCCGATGATATGGGACTGGGAAAAACCCTCCAAACCATAACCCTCCTTCAAAAAGTGATCAGCGAGAATTCTAAGGTGCCAACTGTTCAAGGACATACCAAGGAAGTTACCCAACTAAGTATTTTCGATACGGTGATAAAAAATGAACATGGTTTTGTCGTGCAAGGCCATGTTCCTGCATCCTTGGTCGTAATGCCCGCTTCGCTGGTACATAACTGGGAAAATGAGCTGGGAAAATTTGCCCCGTCATTAAAAGTTTTAAAATACGTGGGCAGTGACAGGACCGACGATTTAACAATATTTGACCGGTATAACGTTGTATTAACTACCTATGGCATCGTTCGCAATGAGATTGAAAAATTTAGCAAATACCAATTCTTCTATGTCATTTTAGATGAAAGCCAATACATTAAAAATCCCAGGTCTAAAATTTACCAGTCCATAATCCAGTTGTTATGCGATCATAAAATCGTATTAACAGGTACACCTATTGAAAATTCAT
>CAZOSQ010000121.1:0-8795 GCA_964582245.1 uncultured Bacteroidales bacterium
GTGCACGTAAACTTTTGATAATGATTGAGGCATAATTTTTATTTTTTGATGGGTTATTTTAATGGTGAAGATAGAAATAATCTCTTGTTGCTTTAAAATTGCACATCACAGGACTGCGTCCTGTGATGATGCATAGGCCCTTTCAGGGCTTCGTGTTTTTTCCTGGAGGAGAAGGAGCAAGTAAGACATAAAGCTAATCTCGAAAAGATACCCTTGATTTTTTACTACCATGCTTTCCCTGGTTAAATCCAAGGCGGTTTTTAAGAATGAAATGGATTATATAAAAAAATAAATTAGAAAAAAATGGCTAACTAAACGACATTGACTATTGATTACCAATAATTTTTAACAATTCATCCACGGCTATTTCTTCGGGAATGTTTTTTCTCAGTTGCTCTTTACCCTTGTACAAGGTTACCTTTCCCTTTCCGGCGCCAACTAAACCGTAATCGGCATCGGCCATTTCGCCCGGTCCATTGACAATGCATCCCATTACGCCTATTTTCAGGTGTTTTAAATGTTTTGTTTTGGCTTTCACCTCTTTTAGCAGTCCTTGTATATCAATTAAGGTGCGCCCGCAGGATGGACAAGAAATATATTCCGTGCTGGTAATTCTCTCACCCGTGGCTTGTAAAATATGAAAAGCGGTTGAAACAATACTGCCTGCGGGAATATTCCCGGAGTTGCTGATCCAAATGCCATCTACCAGCCCATCAATAAGCAGTACACCTAAATCCATCGCGGACTTTAATTGTAAACTTTCCAATTCATTCTCAAAATAACTCATTTTCAGAACAACCGGCATTTTACAATTTCCTTCGGATAGTTTCCCGATGATGTATCGAAATTCCCCTACCGGGTTTTTTGTATGACCTTGGGCTATTATCACGGTGCATCCCACTTGATTAACTCGTTCTATCAAATCCTTTGTTAAATTTCCATGGTCAATCGATAAAAAATTTAACCTCGAGGACAATTGGGTATTCGCGTCCATGTATTCCGGGGGTGTAAACAGGGGAAATACGTTTTCCTCCCTATTGGTCAATTCTTTCCAATGTATATATTGAATAATAATCCTGGTATCTACAGGAATATTCATGGTGGTACCCATTTCTTTCAAGTACAGGAAATCGGGTGCCGCATCTTCAAATTTCCATTCTTCGTCCTTTTGGGCTATTTCCCAGGTAATATCTTCCCTATCCTGGATGATGGGATTAAAATCCGCGATTACCAAGGGAGAGTTATCCCCTCCTATTCCCTGAATTTCTAAGGATTTCCTTTTTTCATACTGGTAGGGATTAAAAAAAAATGGTACACGAGGAATTTCCTCATGATCCTGTTTTTCTTCTATGTATCTAACAATTTTTTTTGCCACGGGTATTTCCTTTTCCGGGTCCTCGGTCAATGAAATGCGTATGGTATCACCCAAACCGTCTGCCAATAAAGCACCTATACCGGCAGCGGATTTTATCCTTCCTTCTTCATCATTGCCTGCCTCTGTTACTCCCAGGTGCAAGGGAAAGTACATGTTTTCCGCGTTCATTTTAGCAACCAGCATCCGGGTGGAATAAACCATTATCTTGGTATTGCTCGATTTCATCGAGATAACCAGTCTGTGAAAATCATGTTTTATACATATCCTTAAAAATTCCATGGCCGATTCTACCATGCCAGCGGGGGTATCACCATAACGTGACATAATCCTATCGGAAAGGGAACCATGATTCACTCCAATACGCAATACTCTTTCATGGGTTTTACATATATCTATCAACGAAACCAGCTTATCTTCAACTTGTTTCAATTCCAACATGTAACTTTCACCCGGATATTGCAGGGTTTCAAATTTTTTTTGATCGGAAAAATTACCGGGATTGATCCTAATTTTCTCAACATGCAAGGCCGCAATTTCTGCTGCTTGCGGTTGGAAATGAATATCTGCCACCAAGGGAACATGCAAACCTTTTTCTAACAGGATTTTTTTAATATTTGCAAGATTCCCTGCTTCCTTCACATTTCTTGCTGTTAACCGAATGTAATCAGCGCCGGTTTTCATGATACTGGCTACCTGTGCTACAGAAGCCCCTGTATCCATGGTATTGGTATTTGTCATGGTTTGCACCCTCAGGGGATTCTTTCCTCCCATGGGTACATGACCTACCTGCACCTCGGTGGATATTCTCCGTTGATAATTCGTGATGCTCCCGGTATATTCTTTTGAAACCATAAATTTTATCACTCATCCATTTTTACCATGACCTATTCAATGGTTAGGGTTTACTTGTAAGACCATTCATAACCATCTTTTTTATCTTTTACCTCGATCCCGAGATTCATTAAACGATCCCTAATATTATCGGCGGTTTGAAAGTCCTTTTTAGTTTTTGCCTCTTGGCGGATGTTAAGAATCATGTCTACCAATTCATTAGGAAGATCCTTATTACCGGTTGAATCCCCTTCTTCTTTAAGTCCTAAAATGTCCTCGACAAAAAGATGGAAAGTTTCCTTTAAATGATTTAAATCCCGTAATGATAATTGTTCTTTAGATTCTTTTACCGCGTGAATTATTTTCACTCCCTCGAACAAATGGGCAATAACTATGGGGCTATTAAAATCATCATTCATTGCCTTGTAACAATTTTCTCTTAACTCTTGTACATTGTAAGTTGAATTTTCCGAAGCCTGTAGTTTATCCAAGATATTGATGGCAGCCAATAATCTTTCCAACCCTTTCTCCGAAGCTTTTAATGCTTCATTGGAAAAATCCAGTGTACTACGATAATGTGCCTGTAAAATAAAAAACCGGATGGTCATGGGTGCGAAAGCCTGATCCAGCAGATCATGCTTTCCAGTGAAAAATTCTTCCAGGGTAATGAAATTTCCAAGGGATTTTCCCATTTTTTGCCCGTTGATGGTCACCATGTTATTGTGCATCCAGTATCGTGCCGAAGCATTTCCCGTTGATACCGTGTTTTGAGCAATCTCGCATTCGTGGTGCGGGAAAAGCAGATCCATTCCCCCGCCATGAATATCAAAAGATTGTCCCAGGTATTTCATGCTCATGGCCGAGCATTCCAAGTGCCACCCGGGAAATCCATCGCTCCAGGGGGAGGGCCAGCGCATGATATGGGATGGGGATGCCTTTTTCCATAGGGCAAAATCCAGTGAACTTTTTTTCTCTTGTTGTCCTTCAAGCAGGCGGGTTGAGGAAAGCAAATCCCCTATTTTTCTCCCGGATAATTTTCCATATTGAAAATCTGAATTATATTTTTCCACGTCGAAATAAACCGATCCATTCACCTCGTAAGCATATCCTTTTTCCAAGATTTCTTCCACGAGTTTCTGTTGTTCAATAATATGCCCGGAGGCCCTGGGTTCGATTGAAGGAGGTAACACGTTGAGTTTATTCATGCAATCTTGGTACCTATTGGTAAAATATTGAACAACCTCCATGGGTTCCAATTGCTCTAACCTCGCTTTCTTGGCAATTTTATCTTCTCCCTCGTCAGCATCATTTTCTAGATGTCCAACATCAGTAATATTGCGCACATACCTGACTTTATAATCGCGGTGCCGAAGATATCTTGTCACCAGGTCATAAGTAACTGCCGGCCTGGCATGTCCAAGGTGAGCATCCCCGTAAACCGTGGGTCCACAAACATATATTCCCGCGAAAGGGGGATTTATTGGTTCAAATTTCTCTTTTGATCGAGTTAACGTGTTGTATACATATATATCTTGCTGCATGAAATTTATATTTTATTTCTCGAACGACATCTTTTTTGCAAAGTTAGCAATATTCTAGCGTGAAAGAATAAAAAAAGTACCATTATCAGGATGCAGGTAAATTGGGTGTTCGCTGCAAGGGAGGCATTCTTTCCAGTAACATTTTCGTGTAATCGTATCCTATGTTATAAATGTCCCTTGCCCTGGATACATCCAGCAGCCCATATTGATCCAGTCCCGGGGGTTCAATAAAAACATTGCACTTCTTCCTGTTCCTTGATACCTCGCGATAAGCATGGATTGAAAATACCCTTTCAGCGATCCGCAGCAAGTTGCCAAAATTATTTTGAATGGTATTAGGATTCACGTGAACCCCGATAATCCTTCTACACAACACTTGCAAGGGTGTAACCGGGAGGTTTTCCAACACTCCACCATCCACGTAAGTTTTTCCATCTATCTCCACCGGTATAAACAACACGGGTATGCATGCCGAGGCAATTAAAGTGCGTATGAGTTTACCCTCGGAAAAATACCTCAACGTCCCGGTATTTAACTCGGTAGCTCCTATAAAAAATGGTTTTTTCAATTCTTCAATCTTCCTTGCCCGGAGGTTCTCTATGAGTGTCTTTTCTAACCCTGTTATTTTTAAAAGGCCGTACTTGGGAAAGGTTAAATTAAAAAATTTAAAAAAGTTATTGTCAGATAAGATATCAAAAATCTCATCGGGCTTATACCCGTCAGCATAAAAAGCACCGATAAAAGCCCCCGCACTGACCCCGGAAATAACTTCCGGGTAAATACCAACCTCGTTCAAAGCTTTTAATGCCCCAATGTGAGCATATGCCCTAACTCCCCCACCGCTTAAGGCAATGCCATATTTATATTTTCTGAAAACCTTTAATAAATTTGTTCTAGGAGCCATACTTTTTAGACGGTTATATTTTTATTTTGTTTTATGTATCATAAGCATTTAATCTTTTTTTAAACACCTTTATTTCTTCTTTTACACATTAGCTAATTATATAAAAAATCTTCATATTTATCTTTAATAAAGAAAAAAATCATGAAATTTAACCTTGCATTTCCATGTTGATAATCGCTTGATTTATTGCTCATGAACCTAGCGATTTTTTCCGAAAGATAATACTATTTTCTACTTTTCATTATGGAATTGGTTTTTTTTAATCCTGCCAGTCTGCAAAGATTTAACTATTTTTTCCCATTTAGTAAAAGAATTATTGAAAATTATAATGTTTATTTACAGAAAATTTTCAACTTTAAACGTTTTCTTAAAAATACAAGAGGATTTAATCCTTAAAAGTATTCCAGGAAAATCGGATTATATAAATGATCCATGAATTAAAAATTTAAAGTACTTGTGTTTTACGTTGATAAAAAGTAATAGTTCGAGATATTATGTCAAAAAAAAATAAAAAGAAAAACAAGGAATTTCTTGATAAGAAAACCTTAACTCAATTGATTATCGAAATTTTCAGCCAAAATCCAACGGCCGATTTCAATTATAAGCAAGTGGCCAAAAGATTGAATATTAAAGATCCTAACTCCCGGCAATTGATCACGGGGATATTGTATGAGTTGAAAGAAAAGGAATTATTAAACGAAATATCCACCGGGAAATTTAAATTGGCAGGTAAATCGGGGTACGTGATCGGCCGAGTGGATATGACCAACAGTGGATTTGCATACGTGGTTTCCGAGAAAATGAGTGAAGAAGTTTTTGTTTCACAGGAAAACTTGCATCATGCTTTGAATGGCGACCTGGTAAAAGTTTATCTTTTTGCGCGGAGAAAAAGAAGGATGCTCGAGGGCGAAGTAACGGAAATCCTTGATAGGGCAAAAAAAACCTTCGTGGGTACGGTCGAAATTTCAAAAAATTTTGCATTTTTAATTATAGAAACCAAGGGCATGCCTTACGATCTATTCATCCCCCTTGAGAAACTAAATGGTGCCAAGGATGGCCAAAAGGCGGTTGCCAAGATTACCGATTGGCCCAAGAAAGCCAAAAATCCATTCGGGGAGATCGTGGAAGTCCTGGGAGATCCGGGAGTACATGAAACAGAGATTCATGCCATTCTCGCGGAATTTGAATTGCCTTACCATTTTCCCGAAGATGTTGCCCGGGAAGCCGAATCACTTGGTGTTACCATACCCGAAGAAGAAATAAAAAAGCGAAGAGATTTCAGGAAAATCACGACGCTAACCATTGATCCCGAGGATGCCAAAGATTTTGATGATGCGCTTTCCCTGCGTAAATTAAAAAACGGGAACTGGGAAGTTGGTGTACATATTGCCGATGTAACACATTATGTCAAACCCAAAACCCTTTTGGACTCAGAGGCTTTTACACGGGGTACATCCGTTTACCTGGTAGACAGGGTTGTTCCCATGTTGCCTGAAAAATTATCCAATCTCGTCTGCTCATTGCGCCCGGGAGAAGAAAAGCTTTGCTATTCGGCGGTTTTTGAAATGAATGATCAAGCTGAAGTGTTAGGTACCTGGTTTGGAAAAACCATTATACTATCGGATAAAAGATTTACTTACGAAGAAGCCCAGCAAATCATTGAAACAGGTGTCGGGGAATTGGAAGTGGAAATCCTGCAATTGCATGAACTCGCCCAAATCTTGAGAAAAAATAGGTTTCAAAACGGTGCCATTGATTTCGACCGGATCGAGGTGAAATTTAACATTGATGAAGCAGGAAGGCCCCTTGGGGTATTTTTCAAACAGCAAAAAGAAGCAAACCAGTTGATTGAAGAATTCATGCTCCTGGCGAACAAGAGTGTGGCGGAATTCGTCGGGCAACAAAAAAGTCAAAATAAAAACCAAGTCTTCGTTTACCGGATCCACGATAAACCCAATAAAGATAAATTAGACGCCTTTGCCCAAATTGCAAAAAGGTTTGGCTATAAATTAAACCTGGGATCCAATAAAAAATTATCCAGCTCCTTGAACAAGATGTTGGAAGAGGTGAAAGGTAAGAAAGAACAAAACCTCATAGAAACCCTTGCCTTACGTTCCATGGCCAAGGCCATTTATTCTTCCAACAACATCGGGCATTACGGTTTGTCTTTCACCGAGTATACGCACTTTACATCACCTATCCGAAGGTACCCCGACATTTTATCGCATCGCCTGTTGACCCAAGTTCTTGGGAACATGGATACCCAGGGCAAAAAAATCCTTGAAAAGCAATGCAAGCATTGCTCCGAAATGGAACAACGGGCCGTGGATGCTGAACGCGCCTCTATCAAGTTCAAGCAGGTGGAATTCATGAAAGATAAAGTGGGTCAAAGTTTTGATGGGGTAATATCGGGAGTGACCTCCTATGGCATCTTCGTTGAAATTATCGAAAACAAGTGCGAGGGTCTTGTTTCTATCCACGAGCTGAATGATGATTTTTATGAATACGATGAAGATAATTATCAACTCAGGGGCAGGCACCACGGAAATATATACCAGTTGGGGGATAACGTGAAGATACAATTGGTCAAAGCCAACCTGGTGAAAAAACAACTTGATTTTATCCTGGCTGAAAAATAGGTTTTCGATAAATTTTCGTGTTGAATTCACATTTTAGCCCGGGTGGGATTAAACATACATCAATTGGCTAATCACAGAATCAGACAGGAACATTCCTTTCTTGTTTAGCCTGATTTTACCCTGTTCGTTTACAAATACATCATTAGGACATTGACGTAACTGTTCCAGGAGAAACTCGTGTAATTTTTCTCCAAATTCATTTTTCACATGGTTCATATCAATGCCCCATGTTGTTCTTAAACCAGTCATGATGTATTCGTTGAACCGGGTAAAGGAATCCAGTTCTTCTTTTTCAAAAAATATGTCCTCTTTATTTTTTAACCCCCCGGTATATTTTTCAATCTCGGGTACATTCCATTGCCTGGAAGAAAGATCGTAGGAATGAGCCGAGGGACCTATACCCATGTATTTTTCCTGCCTCCAGTAATTCGTATTGTGTTTTGAATAACATCCCGGCTTGGCGAAATTAGATATTTCATAATGCTCAAATCCAGCATTTTCAAGTTTTTCTGCCAGCATATCAAACTGCTGCCAACTTTCTTCCTCGTCCACCTCGTGTAATTTTCCAGCACGTTTCCATTCATGAAACACGGTATCCTTTTCAAGGGTTAAATGATACGCGGAAACATGTTGAACCGGCAAATCACTGGTTATTTCCAAGTTCTCTTTCCATTGTTTCATGCTCATCCCGGGTATGCCATAGATAAGATCCATGCTCAAATTATCAAACCCCGCCTTTTCAGCCAAGGTAATCGCCTGGTGGGCAATCTTTGAGCTATGCCTCCTGTTCATGAGAAGCAAATGTTCATCTATAAAAGATTGGATTCCAATGCTCAACCTGTTTACCTTTATATCCCGTAACGAAATTAAATAATCCAACGATAGATCGTCCGGGTTGGCTTCAAGGGTAATCTCCACCTGATCATCCACTTTAAATAACCGGTATACCATTGCAAGAAGATGATTAATTTCTCCCGGGTCAAGTAAAGAGGGAGTGCCTCCTCCAAGATATATTGAGCTTATCCTTTCTTGACCAAGGTAATCTTGCCTAGTTATTAATTCTTGATGAAGTCCATCCAGTAAATCCTTTTTTAATCCCAACAACGTGGTCTTGTAAAAATCACAATAATTGCAACGGGTTTTGCAAAAGGGTATATGAAAGTAAATTCCTGCCATTTATGTTTTAGAAAATTAACGGGTTTTAGGGGTGATTTAGTGGATTGATATTTATAATATTGCTTTTTATACCTTGATGTGATGATTAAATTATAGTGGAAGACTCCTGAGCTGTCAAAAAAAAAATGGCGAACAATAAATATTTATTTTCAAAAATATAGCTTTTTTTATCCCTACAAAATTATATTTTCAATAGTTCTCCTTCCCCTTGACTTGATCCAGTGAATAAAAGCAGATGGATACTTATGTTACTGAAATTTATGTTAACTTTTCGATGAGCTCGCTAAACTCGTTTCATGCATATTTTATGTTCTTGAACAGAAAGTGTT
>CAZOSQ010000122.1:0-8740 GCA_964582245.1 uncultured Bacteroidales bacterium
TGTTTTAATCTCTTCAATTCCAACAAGCTGTTTTTTAACAACAAAGTTATACGCATGATTTTTATCCCTCCCCCCGTTGAACCAGCTGACCCCCCTATAAACATGAGCAGAAAAATGATAATAATCAAAAAAGGCACCCACTGAAGGTAATCTATGGTAATAAATCCAGTGGTGGTAATAATTGAAACTACCTGGAATATTGCATCCCTAAAAGATTTTTCCAATGATAAATCCAGGCGTAAATAAAGCATAGATGCAATTACCAAGCTAAAAAATAAAACAAACCCAAGGTAATATCGAAATTCTTCATTCCTCCATATTTTCCGAAAATTAAGATGAAGAGCAAAGTATGACAAGGTAAAATTGGTACCTGCAATAAACATGAAAATTGTTATTATATAATGAATATATGGAGAATCCCAATATGCAATACTGGCCTGCTTGGTGGAATATCCACCTGTAGCCATCGTGGTAAATGAATGGCATATAGCATCAAATGCATTCATATCGCCAAAAAAGAGTAAAACAGCCTCTAAAAGAGTAAAAATAATATATATAGCCCAAAGGCGTTTTGCTGTTCCTGTTATCCTGGGATGTAATTTATCTGGTGTAGGTCCCGGGACTTCTGCGATAAAAAGCTGCATACCACCAATCCCCAAGATCGGGAGAATTGCAAGTGACATTACAATAATTCCCATCCCTCCTAACCATTGGGTCATACTACGCCAAAATAATAATCCTTTTGGCATTTCTTCAATGTTATTAAGAATTGAAGCCCCCGTGGTGGTAAATCCGGAGACCGTTTCAAAAAAAGCATCTGTGAAAGAAGGGATATAACCAGTTAAAATAAAAGGCATTGAGCCGAATAAGGAGAATATGATCCATGCTAGTGTAACGATGAGATATCCTTCTTTTTTCCCCATGTTTTTCTTTGCATTCCTGTTAAAAAACCAGATAACAACACCTATAAACGTGGTAACAAAACTTGAGAAAGCCAATTCCCGTGCTTCAGGTTCCCTATAAATCCAACAGATTGGAACTGATAAAAACATGCATATTCCCTCTATAAGGATCAATAAGCCAATAATATTAAAAATTATCCTGTAGTTCACTTTACATGAAAAATTTTGCAATTTTATTTATTGCCGTGGGCAAAGAAAATAAGACCACCTTATCATTAGGTTTAATTTGACTATCCCCGGTAGCAATATAACTACTTTTCCCGCGCACGATACCACCTATGATCACGTCATCGGGAAAATTCACTTCGCTAATTGGAGCCTTGGTTGCTTTTGATCCGGGTTGTGCAACAAATTCCATGACTTCAGCATTTGTTCCTGTTAAACATTTAATGGAAGAAACTTCTTCACTCATGGTGAACCTGTAAATCCGGCTCGCGGTAATTAGCTTTTTGTTGATTATCGTGTCAATCCCCATATCTTCTGCAAGATCGATATAATCAATGTTTTCTACTTCCGCAATGGTCTTTTTAACTCCCATATTTTTGGCTAGCAGGCATGACAAGATATTAGTCTCCGAATTACCTGTTACTGAGATAAATGCATCCATTTTTTCCAACCCCTCTTCCATTAATAGGCTCCTGTCTCTCCCGTCACCGTTAATAACAAGTGTATTGTTTAACGAGTTAGATATTTGATAACTCTTTTCCCTGTCAATCTCTATTAATTTCACGTTATGTTGATCTCCCAAGGCCCTGGCTGAATTTATACCAATCCGGCTACCGCCAAGAACCATGATATTCCTAATATCATAGTTTTCTTTACCTGAATACCTCATTAGCTCTTCTATACCAGACTTATTGGTAATCACATAAACTATATCGTTGGCCATGAATCTTTCATTCCCCTTAGGTATAATTGTCTCGGAAGACCTGGTAATTGCCACCGCTCGATATTCTGTATTTCCCATTTCATTGGTAGATTCAATTATAGTTTTTCCAACTATGGGTGCATTTTCTTCTAGTTTAATCACGTACAGAAATAATTTACCACCCGAAAAATCAACAATATCTGTTGTTCCTGTCTGGTGTAAGAGGCCTACGACTTCTCGCGCAGCAATCATTTCTGGATAAATCATATAATCGATCCCTAACTTGGTGAAATATTCCTGGTTTGAAGGATAAAGATATTCCAGGTTATCAATCCTGGATATAGTTTTTCGTGCTCCAAGATTTTTAGCAAGTATGGCTGATGTAATGTTTACTTCTTCAGAATGTGCGACCCCGATAAACAAGTCTACTTTTTTTACAGCGGCTTCGTTCAATTTACTAATCGAGGTGGCAGATCCTTGGATGGTCAAAAGATCATAATGAGATCCCAGGAACCGCAATTGTTCCTCCCCCGGATCAATTACAACGATATCATGATTTTCATTGCTCAGCATTTTGGCCAAGTGACTTCCTACCTCTCCAGCTCCAGCTATTAATATTCTCATAAAAGACCTTTCCTTTTATAAAAGAAGCAAATTAATATATTATCTCTCTAATATTCTACTTTTCGATAGATTTTTTTTTCAAAAAAACAATTTATAGTTCAGCTAAAAAATTGAAATTGATATTAAATTAGTGAGGTTGTACCTCACGGGAAATTATGTTCCTCAAAAGGATATACAAAGAACTTAATTATCAATTTACTAAAAAGTTATAAGCTTTGACATAGGCTTTTATTCAAATTAAAACACCCCTCTTTCTCCACGGAATAATACCTCGTATTATTTTTATTACAATCTTTTATTATAGTCTCCAAATTTCTCCTGTTAAACGATGAATCTATTATAAGTGTTGCAAAATTAAAAACCTGCTTTAATTTTTTTATTTCAAATCGTGAATTACCAGCTAAAATTAAAATATCAACCGGCAACTTTCCAGGGGGTTCAACGATTGGCATATCGTATAATACCAAAATTTTATTCCCTCGAAACTTGATATAAGAAAATTCTTTTCTCATTCTAACTGCTAAATGACTTGAACTATTTAAAAAGCTAGCAGTATCAGTCCCTATCTCAAGAAATAGTTCATTTTTCAAGCCATGATTTATCCAGTTATTTTTAAGATGGAAGTCTTGCAATTTTTTTTCTTTATAGAACTCTTTATTGGCGATAAAAACATGTTTTTTTCCATCTATGAAATCTATTGCAGTTTTTCCCGGGATATCATAAACATAAAAATTGTATTGATTTAAATGGTTCACTTGCTGGTAAACCCAAGAAAAAAGTACCAATAAGAATCCTGTAAAAGAAGTTAATAATACACGTTTATTATTAACAGCTAAGAATATAAAAAATAAACTTATAGAAAAATATAATAAAAATAGTTGGGATGATGATAGATTGATCCCATGAATAACTGATGAAGGCATTTTTTCAATAAAAGAGACAATGTAAATTAAAGCAAAAGTTAATTTATCAAGAATATAAGCAACAATTTCCGCTAAAGGAAAAAAAGCAGAAACAATGACAAATAGAAATGCAGTATACAAAATACCTGTGACCAAGGGAAGAATAAAAATATTTGCAATCAAAAAATAAACAGGAAACTGGTGAAAATAGTACATGGTGACCGGGAAAGTAACTAACTGGGCTGTAATAGAAACAAGCATTAAAAGAAGGAGCCAGTCTAGCATCCTGTTTCCCAAGTATATTTTCTTGTATACATGTTCATGCATGAATATGATACCCAACACTGCCAGGTAAGATAGTTGAAAACCAATCTCCTTGATCATGTAAGGATCTATAATTAGCAATAAAAATGCGGAGGAAAAAACTGAATTATAAGCATTAGCAGGCCTAGCCAAGGACTTTCCAATTACCAGGAAAGAGAACATAGTCGCTGCTCTTAATATGGAAGGGGATAATCCGGCTACAAAAGCATAAAACCAAAGAAATACAATGATAACCAGTGATTTTAATAACTTTAATTTCCTGTTTTTATTTAGAAAAAAAAGCAAATAATTTATTACGATAAAAATAATTCCTACATGCAAGCCTGAAACAGCTAGTACATGCATTGCCCCGGCAGCTGCAAAATTATTTTTCACTTCATCATTTAATCCATTTCTTACACCTAATGTCAATGCAGAAAGCACTTGAAGGACATCCCCGTTGATGTTATGTTGCAAATACTTATCTTTAACATATTTTCTAGCTTTCCAAGCATATAGCCTTAAAATATTTCCTTCACCTTTTCTAAGCAGGCGTATTTTTTCACTTGATATGAAAACCTGTGCCCTGACTTTTTTATTATCAAGGTATTTTTTATAATTAAATTCTCCCGGATTTTTGGGAGAAGGCACATCGAATAATTTGCCTTCAAAAAGAAGAAGGTTTCCCGGCTCATTTATTTGATTGACATTTTTATCCAGGTAAGCTAATACTTGCCCACTTGTTTTCTCCCATTTCCCATTGTTCAAGAAATATTTTAAATGAATAACAGCTTTAGAAGTATTAGGAGTATCTCCTAGATTTTCTTTTACCAGCCCGACATATTTTCTTTCATCATTTAAATTTATCCCTGTTTTGAACATTTCTTGGTGGAGCATTGTTATCTTTATGCCAACAAGAAAAAAAAGAATTGTAATTAATATACCTGGAACCAAACGAAATTTATATCTTTCGCCTATAAAAAAAGCTATCCATGTAAGGATACAAAAGAGTAGAATGATAGATATCGAAAATTTTTCCAGTGGCAGTAAATGCTGAACAAGTATTCCGGCCAAATACGGTAAAAAAATTCGTAATAATGGCCACTTAAAGAGCTGGTTATTCATGGCTAATTTAAATTCTTAATTACTAAACGAACAGTAGAAATAATTAACATTTTGTAAAATGTTTCAATAAATAATCATAAAATTAATAGATATGGCTGATTTACAAACAAAGTATTTAGGAATTACTTTAAAAAATCCTGTAATTGTTGGGGCCAGTAATATGGTTGTTGACCTGGACAACCTAAAACACCTTGAAGATTCAGGTGCAGCTGCAATTGTATACAAATCGTTATTTGAAGAACAAGTACAACTTGAAAGTATTCAATTGGAGGAAGAATTAAATGAATACAATGAACGTCATGCGGAAATGATAAATTTATTCCCGAACATTAAACATTCTGGACCAGAAGAACACCTGGTGAACCTTAGAAATGCCAAGGAAAATTTGTCCATTCCGCTTATTGCAAGTTTAAATGGCATGTATAAAGAAACCTGGGTTGAATATGCCCAATTAATAGAAGAAACAGGAGTTGATGGTATTGAATTAAATTTTTACAGGGTTCCTGATAATTTTGATAAAGGGGGTATTGCCATTGAAAACAGGCAGGTTGAGATTGTTGAAGAAGTAAAGAAAAAGGTTTCAATACCTGTAAGTGTAAAAATTGGACCCTTCTACGCTAATCCTTTGAATGTAATTGCTAAATTAGATGAAGCAGGGGCTGACGGTTTTGTTCTATTCAACAGGTTGTTTCAACCCGATATTGATATACAAGAAGAAAAACATACTTCCCCATTTAATTTGAGTAATGAAGGCGATTATAAAATGCCTTTAAGATACGCTGGCATGTTGTATAGTAATATTAAGGCAAGTATTTGCGCCAACACGGGAATTTTTACGGGGGAAGATGTGATCAAGATGATTTTGGCTGGATCTGATTGTGTACAGGTTGTTTCCACTCTTTATCAAAACAAGATTGAGTATTTAACTACAATGATCAAAGATATAGAGCAATGGATGGACAATAAAGATTACAAGAAATTAAGTGATTTTAGAGGAAAATTATCCAAGAAAAACACCAAAGATCCATGGACATATAAAAGGGCACAATATATAGATATTCTTTTGCGCTCTGAAGAAGTAATTAAAAAACATTCATTAAGATAAAAAAAGCCGGTCTTTGACCGGCTTTTTTATTTCACTAATTTAAACTTATATTTTATTTCTACTTTTCCTTTTTTTATGGAATTCAATTTACCTGTAATTAATTTTTTCTTTAAGGGTGAAATGCGATCCACAAAAAGTATCCCCTCGAGATGATCATATTCGTGTTGAATAATTCTTGCCTTCATTCCATCAAATACTTCTTCGTACTGGTTAAATTTTTCATCCAAATATCTAATTTTTACATCTTTATGCCGCTGTACATCTTCCCTCAAAGTGGGCAAACTTAAACATCCTTCATTATAAACCCACCTATCTCCTGTTTCCTCTATTATTTCGGGATTTATAAATACTTTTTTAAAATCCTTCAAAGAGGGCTCATCTTCTGCTAATGGTGATGCATCTATAACAAAAAGACGTATTGATTTACCTACCTGGGGAGCAGCCAAACCAATTCCATCCGCATTGTACATCGTTTCATACATATCATCAATAAACTGTCCAAGTCCCTCGTAATTTTCATCAATTTCTTCCGCCCTTTTTTTCAAAACAGGATGTCCATATATTACTACTGGTAAAATCATATTCGTTTTTTTATAACAAAGTTATAACTATTTTTTAACGAAAAATTATTGCAAGCATTATTATCTACTCGAATTTTTCAACATTTCCATATAGGATTCCAGCAAGATAGCCGCACTTATTTTATCAATCATACCCTTATCCTGCCGTGCCTTTTTCTTCAATCCACCATCAATCATAGCCTGGAAAGCCATTTTTGAAGTAAATCTTTCATCATAAATATCAAGTGATAAATGAGGGTACTTTTTATTGAATGCTTTAATAAAAGGGTCAATATATTTGACTGCTTCGGAAGGTTCATTTTTCATGTTTTTAGGATAACCTATCACGACAGAGTCTACCTTTTCTTCCTGGAAATACTTGTTAAAAAAATTCCATATTTCATGGGTCGGGATAGTTGTTAAACCGCTGGCAAAAAGTCTTAGGGGATCAGTCACTGCTATACCTATTCTTTTTCTACCATAATCCAATGCCATTATTCTTCCCATAGTCATCTATTTAATCAACGTATAAAAAATCAAAACCTAACAGGGTAAAACCCCGTTAGGTTTGAATATATTTAATCCTATTAAAGGAACAAGGATTCTCTAAAGCCTATTTAACTGCTTCAGTATTGTCTTCCTCTTCCATCCCGTAATGCAAATTGGCTACTCGTTTATAGCTGTTATATCTCCATTTTGCATTTTCCTCGGCAGCTTTAAATAATTCTTGAGCAACCGCGGGGAAAGATTTCTTAAGAGAAGTATACCTAACCTCTGAGTTCAAGAATTCTTGGAATTTACTCCAGTCTGGTTCTTTCGAATCATATTGGAAAGGATTTTTACCTTCTAGTTCCAATTGTGGATTGAACCTATACAAGTGCCAGTAGCCACATTCCACGGCCAATTTTGATTCATATTGGGACTTGCCCATACCAAGTTTTAAACCGTGGTTAATACATGGAGAATAAGCAATAATTAAAGATGGTCCGGGGAATGCTTCGGCTTCCCTTACAGCTTTCAAGTATTGAGTTTGATTAGCTCCCATTGATACTTGTGCTACATACACGTATCCATAAGTCATTGCCATCATTCCCAAATCTTTTTTCCTGATCCGTTTACCCGAAGCCGCAAATTTAGCAACAGCAGCAACAGGGGTAGCTTTAGAAGCTTGTCCACCGGTATTTGAATATACTTCCGTGTCCATCACCAGTAAATTCACATCTTCTCCCGATGCAATCACATGGTCTAAACCGCCATATCCGATATCATAAGCCCATCCATCACCACCAAATATCCATACAGATTTCTTGATAAGATATTGTTGAAGATCTAATATTTCCTTGGCTACAGGATGATTTTCATTTTGGCAAACCGCGATTACCTTTTTAGAAGCCTCGATAGATTTAGCTGCATCGTCTTTTCCTTGGATCCAGTCACCGAAAGCATGCTTCATTTCCGGGCTAATGCTATTATCCATTTCAGATTTCATTTTCGAGGCAATTCTATCTCGCAGTTGGCCAATACCCATTGCCATACCAAACCCATACTCTGCATTGTCTTCAAATAAAGAGTTTGCCCAAGCGGGTCCTTTTCCCTCTGCATTTACCGTGTATGGAGTAGAGGGGGCTGAACCCCCATATATGGAAGAGCATCCCGTTGCATTTGCTATAACCATCCTATCACCATATAATTGAGTTATCAATTTAATGTAGGGTGTTTCACCACAACCAGCACAAGCACCATGAAATTCGAAAAGAGGCTGTGCAAATTGACTATTTTTAATATTCTGTTCTTTAGGTGCTAAATGATCTTTATAAGTCACGTTTTCGACCATGTAATCCCACCTGTCATTTTCCACCATTTGTGAATCAAGAGGCTTCATTTCCAATGCCTTTGTTTTGGAAGGACATACATCCACGCAGTTTCCACAACCTGTACAATCAAGAGGACTGATCTGGATTCTAAACTGGTAACCATTGAAAGTTTTTGGTTTTGCTTCGAGTGTGGCAGTTCCTTCGGGTACATTGGCCATTTCCTTCTCATCTAAAAGGAATGGACGGATAACTGCATGAGGGCACACGTAAGCACATTGGTTACATTGAATACAATTTTCAGGGATCCATTCAGGGACTGTAACCGCGATACCTCTTTTTTCATACTCTGTAGTTCCTTGAGGAAATGAACCATCTTCCCTACCAATAAAAGAACTAACAGGAAGATCATCGCCTTTTAAAGAGTTAATAGGATGAACTACTTTCTCAACAAATTCGGGTAAATCTTTCATTTCTTTT
>CAZOSQ010000123.1:0-8738 GCA_964582245.1 uncultured Bacteroidales bacterium
TTACCTTCAACCCGGCGTAGTGGCTGAAACGTCAGGACGCTTTATCATTGACAAGGCACTAGTGACGCATCACATGTATTAAAGCGCATCGGATTCACCTTGAACCCAGCGTAGTGGCTGAAACGTCAGGACGCTTTATCATTGACATGACACTAGAATATTAACTTGCTTTTCTTCATTTTTAATCCAGCAGGTTTTAGAAACTTTGGAGAATTTCATAAAGTATATCTTTATAACTTAGAAGGTACTTTTTTAAAAAATATGTTTACACTAGAAAATCATCATAATGATATGATGAATATGTATTCCTACTAATCAAGAATTGTAGCACATCTTTACCCGTGTTACATCAATGACTTGACACAAGAATGATTTGTTTTTTTTAAATATTCCTGGTAATTTTAAAGTTAAAAAGTAATGGAACAGCCTTCAATACAATTGCTGGGTATAAGAATTGATGAACCAGTAACTACCCTCACAGACCTGATAATTACAATTGTCTGCTTTTACGCCTTCTTTAAACTATTTTCAAATAAAAACAAATATAAAGATTCCCGTTTTCTTAATTATTTTTTTCTAACCATGGGACTTGCCACTTTAATGGGAGGATTAATTGGCCATGGTTTTATTTATATTTTCCAATATGATTGGCAAGCACCTACAACTATGAATCCTTATCTTGCCAAATGGTTAGAAAAGGCCACAAGATTAATATGGAAATTACCGGGTTGGTTAACCAGCATGATATCCATATGGTTGTTGGAAAGAAGTTCAATAGAATACGCTAGATCATCTATGCAGCCCAGGTTCATTCTTTTCTTAAAAATTGCCAATATCATTGAATTAATAACATTCATGTTTATTACATTTTATACCCTTAATTTTAGGTTTGTTGAAATACATTCTGCATTTGGCTTATTAGCAGTTAATTTGCCCATACACGCATATATTTATTATCGTTCTAAGAATGTTGCAAGTAAAACCTTTTTGCTTGGATTGTTTTTTGCAATAATTTCTGCCATTGTTTACAAAAATCAAATTAGCATTCATACTTGGTTTAATCATTACGACCTAAGCCATGTTTTTATGGCTATAGGAATATATATTTTTTATATGGCAGGAAAACAATTACATTGCGTCCCTTCCTATAATTTTTCCTTAACTAAATCATGAGCAATGGTATGATTGTTTATTTAATTAAACCTTGAAGAGAATTGTTTATATAAAACGTCTTATTCCAAACTGAAAGCTTAATCCCCTGAATTTAGAAAATGTATTTCCTGAAATATCAAAAAAATGGTTATAATTCAAAGAAGAAACAAGGTTTGTTTTTTTACCTACAGGTAATGATGTACCTATACCCTGTGTAAAACTAATTAAATTGGGGCACAAAATTACATCGGGAGATATTTTTGTTTTGGTTTGATTTATTTTTATACTTCCCAAAATACCCGATATGATGGAAAACTTGATCTTCTTATTTATGAAAATGTAGTTAACCAATAGGGGAACATCAAAATAATTAAGGCGAATATCTTCTACGCCTTGCATGATATCATCTACAAAGACATTTGCGTAAAAATGTCTTCTTGAAAAAAGAAATCCACTGCACAAAAGCAAATTATCTTTAATTTTCCAACACGTGTATATTCCCGTTGAAAAATTATATTTTTGGATTAAATCAAATCTAATATTTTCATTTAACTTGATAACACTGCTCGGTAAGTAATAATCATATGTATAAATTATATCGACTGAAAATTCTTTATCCCCGGGAAATCTAACATGTTCCTGTGCTTGAATGCTAAAAATGAAGAAATGAATCAAAATTAAAAAAAATATTTTCTTGTCCCCGGTGTACTTAATTCTCTTCTTCATACTTATTTTTCAATGTTTAGTAAAAATAAGAAAATGAATTTAAACTACATGTTTGTTTTTTAATTTTCCTTCCTTTTTAGCGGGACATTGCATTTTACCCAGTTTATTACTATTTGAACCACGATCAAACTATTGAATAGTTACCATTTTCTATTAGGAGAATTTACGGAACATATTTTTCTGCTTTCTTGTTATGATTCTTAACAAGGAAAAATAAATAGAAAATGATGAAGAAATTATGTTTAGGAATAGTATTGATAATTTTAATGGGATCATGTGCTTCAAGGAAACTAGTTTACCTTGATAACATTGAAAAGGAAGATGATTTTGGTAAGGAATATATCAATAAGTTCACAGAAAAGAGAATTGAACCGAATGATAAAATATATATTAGAATATATAGCTTGGATGAGAAGACAATGCGAGTTTTTGATGAGGGAGGATCTCATTACATGGCTTCTATTGATCCAAATATTATAAGTTACAAGGTGGATAGTGAAGGATATATTGATTTCCCGTTTATTGGAGCCATCAATATTAAAGGACTAACATTAAAAGAAGCAAAAGAAAAAATAACAGAAAACATCAACCAATACTTAAACAATACAGATGTTATAATCCGGTTCATGGGCAATGATATTACAGTGCTTGGAGAAGTAGAAATTCAAGGAAAATATAAATTTTATGAAGATCGGATCACCATTTTTAGTGCAGTTGGTTTGGCCGGTGGTATAAATAAATACGGCAATAAAAAAGATATAACATTGATTAGGAGAAAAGAAGATATTACGACATATCATGCCGTTGATCTAACCGACAAGAATATTGCTAGATCAGAATATTATTACGTGGAACCTAATGATGTCCTTATCGTGAACCCTGTAAGGGCAAAATTTTCCCATTTAAGAAGTTACTCATTCGTATCGATCGTCCTGTCAGGTGTTACAACATTAATTGCCGTTTTGTACTATTTTAGATAATGAAGGAGGAATAAACGTGAAGAAATCAGAAGAAATATTAAAAAACCAGACAAATTTTTCACTTGTATTTTCAAAACTTTGGAGAAACAAATGGATTATATTCATCACTATCCTGTTTTTCCTAGGAATGGCATATATATTCAATAATATTTATTCTCCAGTTTATAAAAATCATATAAAAATTCTTGTTAAGGATAATAATGTGGGGGAATTTTTAACATCGGATAACGTATTGCCGGGATATGCAGGTTTAAAGAAAAAAAATAATCTTGAAAACGAGCTAGAAATCCTAAATTCATATTACCTGGTTAAAAAAACAGTAGACCAGATGAATTCAGAAGTTAGCTATTTTTCTGAGAAAAAAATATTCCCCTGGGAAAAACCAGGTTTAACTAAAAAATTTGAAGTTTATGATCAACAACCTATTGTTGTTTCCATTAACAAGGCGCATGCTCAACCTATCTACATGGAAATGTATATCAAGTTTTTAACAGACTCAACTTTCAAGATAGAAGCTTTCGGGGAAGAAGTGCCCTTGTATAATTATATCGATAATGCCGTAGTTGATCATGCCCCACAAATTTATATTAATGATGTGTACAGTTATGGAGAGGAAATAAAAAATGATCATTATAATTTTACTGTTAGCAAGGGAGAAGATTTTAATTTATTGGATTCCTACAAAGGTAGGCCTTTCTTTTTTCAATTTAACAATATTGAATATGTTGCCCAAGAATATCTTTCAAACCTAAATGTACTTCCCACTTCACCAACATCCACAACTGTGATTGTCAGTATGAAAGGAAATAGCCCGGGTAAAATGGTTGATTTTTTCAACCAATATTCAGCAGTTTATTTCAACATGAACCTTGAAAAGAAAAATAAAGAATCTAAAAGCATTGTACATTTTATAGATTCTCAAATTAATAATGTTTCAGATTCATTGTTGAATACTGAATCGACATTGAAAAATTTTCGATCATCCAATAGCATAATGGACTTATCTTTCCAAAGTCAAAAAATGGTTGAAAATATTAATGATCTCCAGGGAAAAAGATCTGACCTATCGGTGCAGTTAAAATATTACAGGTACATAAATGATTATATAAAAAATAACCAGGATGTTTTAAAAATTCTTTCTCCATCATCAATGAACGTGGTTGATCCCTTAATGACCCAACTGGTAGAAAAACTTGTCACCCTAACGTTGGAAAGAAAAAACCTCATCAAGGAAGGGAATTCTAAAAACCTCTATTTATCTAGCTTGGATAATCAAATAGAAAGCTTAAAAAATAGTTTAGAGGAAAATGTTAAAAATAATATTAATACCATAAAAATCTCCTTGAATGAATTGGATTACAGGATCAATGGCCTCACGAGAAAGATTTCACAACTTCCTAAAACGGAGTTTCGTCTCATGGGCATGGAAAGAAAATTTAAACTTAATGATGCCATATATACATATTTACTGCAAAAAAGGGCTGAAGCACAAATTTCAAGGGCATCTAATACACCTGATTACGAACTAATAGAACCGGCAAAAGTAATTAATGCCTCGATTTCATTTCCCAAGAAAAAAATTAATTACCTGGTTGCATTTTTATTGGGGATCACCTTTCCCCTGTCTTTTATCCTTATAAAAGACTTTACAAATAACAAAATAATCACAAGGAGAGATATTCAAAACATAACTCCATATTCTATCTTGGGGAACATCTTTCATTCCGATAGAAAGTCCACGAAAATGCTTATTGATCATCCATATAATCCAACTTCTGAATCTATCAGGAAGTTACGAGCAAACCTCCAGGTAATGCACCATTCTAAACCTAAGTTAAATCTACTAATAACTTCCTCCACAAGTAATGAAGGAAAATCCTTCGTATCAGTTAATCTTGCAATAGCACATGCCTTAATTGATAAAAAAACAATTCTTCTTGATTTTGATTTGAGAAAACCAAAAATTCATGAAAAATTAAACTTACAAAACGAAATAGGCATGAGCAATTATTTATCTAATAGGGCCTCGCTCGAAGAAATTATTCAAAAAAACATCGTGGAAAATTTAGATGTTATTACTTCAGGTCCAATACCGCCAAATCCTGTTGAATTAATTAGCCACGAATCCACAAACTTATTAATCAACCAATTGAAAGAGCATTATGATTTTATCATTATTGATTCCCCTCCCCTTAATGCTGTTGCAGATACAAACCTATTATCCTGGATGGTAGATTATAATTTACTTGTTATTAGGCATAATTCTACCCCAAAGAATGCCGTATCTGCTGCTATAGAAACAATGGAACAACAAAACTTCAAGGATGTAGGAATCGTGTTAAATGATATCAAGGTAAAAGATACCAATTATGAATATGGATATCATCCTAAATATTATAAGGGAAAAAAGAGTGCATTCGCTAAATTATTTAGCTCATAATTATGGATCTTCTTTATGTGCTTTTGAATTAAATTTCAAAAGTACTTGGTAAACTCGTAAACTCGGTTCATGTTTGTTCAAAATTCATTATTCTCCAGGAAGGTCAATTCAAATGAATCCTGGTAGAATTTTTAATTGCGCTTACTAATTTATAGAATTACTATCCCGGGTGTATAATTAGTAATTGTCAAGTTTCACAAGGTTGTTTATGAAAACCTGATTCATTAATATATTTCAAATTTAAAATTTTATTTTTAAAGTCTATTGGATTTTGTTTAAAAATTTCCGGTTTCATATCATACCATTTTTCAATAGCCTGCATAGGTGTTTTTACATTTAGTAATATTAATCCCAGTGTCATGATTCTCGGAAAAAAAATAGCCCGGATCTCTCCAGGCTATTCTTAATCAAACACAACTTAATATAATCTAAAAAACTATTTTATTACATGAAATTTAGCATGTTCAGATTTTAATCCCGAGGATAATTTAATTATGTACATTCCACTAGCTAAATTATTTAAAGTGAAAGTAATATCTGTATTATTTTCTAGTTTCTTGCTTTCTATAACCTCACCAGTGATAGATATTAAACTAGCCTTACCTGTTATTGAATTAAGCAGGTTAACTTTAACATAATCACTAGCAGGATTTGGATATACAATTGAGATATTTGATTCTTCAACTATACCTGTTTTGGGAGTAACATCAACCAAGGTTGAATCCATGAAACCACCATCTTGGGTTACAGCAACAATATATGTAGAACCATCAGCAACACCAGTAACAACACCATCAGTTACTGAAGCAATAGATTCATCCCTTGATTCCCATTCAACTGTTTTATCTGAGGCATCAGCAGGTTCTATTGTTGCTGTCAAAGTAGTTGTTTCATCCACTTTTACAGAAACAGTACTAGGATCAAGTGTTATGCCGGTTACATCTACCTGGCTAGGAGTAGTTACAGTAACCAATGCGGAATCCATAAAACCTCCATCATTTGTAACAACAACAATATATGTAGAACCATCAGCAACACCAGTAACAACACCATCAGTTACTGAAGCAATAGATTCATCCCTTGATTCCCATTCAACTGTTTTATCCGAGGCATCAGCAGGTTCTACCGTGGCTGCTAAAGTTGTAGTGGCTCCTACATTTACTGAAGCAGTTGTAGGATCAACATTTACACCTGTTACATCTATGGTGGGTACATCTCCTGCTGGAACAACATCAGCATACGAGCCTCCTATCCTGATTCCTTCTACATCAGCATTGAAGTTTTGAAAAGAGAGGTAGCTGAAATTAACGGGAGTTCCCGAAATTTCTACATCGGGGGTAGCAGGTTCAGAGGCCCCCGTAGGGTTAAGGTATCCCGAAATATCCATGTTAGACGCATCTTTATAATCTAATTTAAGAACGATTAAAACAGAATCTTTACTCTGGTGCGCTACGTCTGTAAAAGTAAAATCACCACCACCATACCTAAGTATCCACTTGTTTGAGCCATCTACAGATACCCTCATGTCATTAAAATCTCCTGCTGTGCTTCCAAAGCCAAATTTATGAGCCCATGCGTAAACAGTATTTGTACGAAAGAGGATACTAAACCATATAGGCTTACCTACAATACCATTCCCTGATGCATCTACATAATCACCAAGATTTCCTGTTGCAGATACGTCAAGTTGACGACTAGCAGTAATGTCTTCAGCATGTAGGAATAATGGGGTCGTGTTAGTCAATCCCTCGAAAGTGACTACCGGTTCATTATCACTCACGTAACCTTTCGCAGGATCTGTTGTTTCAACCCAGGCACCAGCCCATCCATCTCCTGTATTCAATCCATCTAAAGGATCATTTACATTCCCGTCAAAGTAATCGTATGTAAGCTGGGAAAACAAAAAAGGTACATTTAACATAAATGCTACTAAAAGAAAAAGAGTTTTTTTTGTTGTCATAATTTATTGGTTTTAAAGTTAATAAAAAATTTGAAAAAACTAATAAATCTGAATTTATTAAGTTCCTTCTAAAAATACATAAATTTTCATGTACGTTTACGCACACGATATTAAATTTTATCTTAATCTTTTTTTCAATACAAATTTATCGAATTTAATTATCTTTTTAATACAAATTTATATTTTTCTTATTTACCAGATGTTCACTATTTGTTTTTTGCATACAACTATTTGTCCATTTCCGTTATTGCGAGTATTATGATTTATTAGTACCCTTACATCTAATATTCTTGCATTATTTGGCAAAAGTTTAATAATTCAAAGCCGGAATTAATACTGTTTCTTTAAGCCTTTCAGCAGTAATAATGAGTTCTTTACCCAACTTCGTCAAATAATATTTACAGGTTTTGCTAACCTTTTTTATTAACCCAAGAATTTCTAGACGTTTCATCAATCTTGGAATTGTCAATCATGGAAAATTTAATACCTTTTTTCGTAAGTTGATTGGCCAAGATATTATGCCCGTTAATGTAAACCTGCATCTTGAAGGGGCACCAGGTTGGCATGCGGACATAACCATAACCAAGGTAGGTGTCAATGAAATAAAAGTAATAGTGCAGGCATTTACCTTGTGTGCCTTTAAGAAATGTCCTCCCTGATTTTTTATCATGCCATGGCTTATAACTGCCATATGATTCCATTGCCGAAATGACGTGCACGAGCCCTGTGTGTGTACCCCGTTTGTCCAATACTTTTTTAACTAAATCTTCTTTACGTATACGTGTTTTTGCAACAAACTCGATTTCAATGTTATTCTCCCGGGTCAATTTTTCAGCATTTTCCCACAATTTGTTTTTAAAAGGTTCTGCAAATTTTGGATAATCGAAAATGCGAATGTTGTTCGAATATAAATAAGAAGTCATTCCTTGTGCATAGCAAATTTGAGGAATAGTCCCCGTAAATATAAGCCGGTCAAAACAACTTAAGATACCGCTGATTTTATCCTGGTGAGGTACAGTTAATAAATCCATGGCATGAAGGTAGTATATTTTAAAACCCAACACGGGGGAGATAAACTAAATCAAAGCGCCGCCTCATAATCCAAAAACCACCTTGTTTGGTTCTGGCTACGCCAGGTTGGAATATATATAAAAGACTACCTCCTTCAATAAGAGATAGCCTTCAATTATTACTTATTTACAAAATTATTCTTTTATAAACTTGACAGTCTTCGATCCATTTAGCATATTTAACAAGTAAAATCCTGGTTGTAAATTTGATATATCAACAGACTCCCTTTCATTTTCCTTGTTACCCATAATTACTTTTTCCCCTAGTAAATTTAGAATTGTATATTCTCCCGGGGAAGTAGAAACTATATTAAGTAACTCTCCTGCCGGGTTTGGAAATACTTTTAAATCACTAAACCCTTCTTCATGGATATCCACGGTTCCAAAATTTGCTTCAAGAAATAAATCTT